>DATHUL010000087.1:0-4674 GCA_035462285.1 Acidimicrobiia bacterium | reverse complement strand
ACCATCCACCTGCGCCGCACCCGTAATCATGTTCTTGATGTAATCAGCATGACCCGGCATATCCACATGCGCATAATGACGAGCCTCAGTCTCATACTCCACATGAGCAATCTGAATCGTGATCCCCCGCTCACGCTCCTCCGGCGCCTTATCAATCATGTCAAACGACGTCAACGTATTCGAACCACCAACCCGCTCCGCCAACACCCGAGTAATCGCAGCCGTCAACGTCGTCTTCCCATGATCAATATGACCCATCGTCCCCACATTCACATGCGGCTTCGTACGCTCAAACTTCGCCTTCGCCATGATCTCCTGGCTCCTCTATCTCTTCTTGCTCGTCGTTCTCTTCAAACCCTCAGGACTGCCCGCGCCGGCTGGCCACGATCTCTTCTGCGATCGAGTCCGGGACGTCCTGATATGAGTGAAACTGCATCGAATAAGTGGCCCGTCCCTGGGTCTTGGAACGGAGGTCGGTGGCGTAGCCGAACATCTCCGACATCGGGACCTGGGCCCGGATCACCTGGCTGTTGCCACGCTGGGTCATCCCCTCGACCTTGCCCCGGCGGCTGTTGAGGTCGCCGATCACGTCGCCCATGTAGTCCTCGGGGGTGGTCACCTCGACCTCCATCACCGGCTCGAGCAGCTTGACCCCGGCCTTGCGGGCCGCCTCCTGGAGGGCCATCGACCCGGCGATCTTGAACGCCATCTCCGATGAGTCGACCTCGTGGAAAGAGCCGTCGATGAGTGTCGCCCGCACGTCGACCAGTGGGTAGCCGGCGACGATGCCCTGGTCGAGGGCCTCCTCGATCCCGTCGTCGACCGATGGGATGTACTCGCGCGGCACCTTCCCGCCCTTGATCAGGTCGACGAACTCGTAACCGCCCCCGGGCCCGGTGGGCTCGAGGTTGATCACGACATGGGCGTACTGGCCCTTGCCTCCCGTCTGCTTGACGTGGCGGTAGACGACCTTCTCGATCGCCTTCCGGATCGTCTCCCGATACGCCACCTGCGGCTTGCCAACCGTGGCGTCGACCTTGAACTCGCGGAGAAGACGGTCGACCAGGATCTCGAGATGGAGCTCGCCCATGCCGGAGATGATGGTTTGGCCCGTCTCCTCGTCGGTACGGACCAGGAAGGTGGGATCCTCTTCGGAGAGACGATGGAGCGACTCGGAGAGCTTCTCCTCGTCGGACTTGGTCTTGGGCTCGATGGCGACCGAGATAACCGGCGCCGGGAACTCCATCGACTCGAGCTGGATGGGATGGGACACCTCGGAGAGGGTGTCACCGGTGGTGGTGTTCTTGAACCCGATGCCGGCCACGATGTCACCGGCAAACACGTCATCGATGTCCTCGCGGGCGTTGGCGTGCATGCGCAGGATCCGGCCGAGGCGCTCCTTCTGACCCGTGGAGGTGTTGAGCACGGTCCCGCCTTTGGCGGCGTGCCCCGAGTAGACCCGAAAGTAGGTCAGCTTGCCCACATGGGGGTCGGACATGATCTTGAAGGCGAGGGCGGCAAACGGCTCGCTGTCCTCGGGATTCCGCTCCACCACGACGTCATGGTCACCGGGACGGAAGCCCTTGATGGCGGGAAGATCGGCCGGGCTGGGCAGATAGGCCACCACCGCGTCGAGCAGGAGCTGCACTCCCTTGTTCTTGAAGGCGGAGCCGCAGAAGACCGGGGTGAAGTCACCGGCGATGGTGCCGATCCGAACCCCCTCCTGGATCTCCTTGGGGGTCAGGTCGCCGGTCTCGAGGTACACGTCGAGCAATTGCTCGGAGGTCTCGGCCACCGCTTCCAGCATCTTCTCCCGGTACTCGGCGGCGCGATCGGCGAGGTCGGAGGGGATGTCGGTGGTGTCCCAGATCTTGCCGTCGTCACCCTTCCAGACATGGGCCTTCATCTCGACCAGGTCGACCACCCCGGTGAAGTCGGCCTCGGTGCCGATGGGGAGCTGCATGACCAGGGGCCGGGCCCCGAGACGGTCGATGATGGACTGGACGTCGAAGTAGAAGTCGGCGCCGGTCCGATCCAGCTTGTTGATGAAACAGATGCGGGGCACTCCGTAGCGGTCGGCCTGACGCCAGACCGTCTCCGACTGGGGCTCGACCCCGGCGACCCCGTCGAACACGGCGATGGCCCCGTCGAGCACGCGGAGGGCGCGCTCCACCTCGACGGTGAAGTCGACGTGACCCGGGGTGTCGATGATGTTGATCCAGTGGTCGTGCCAGACGCAGGTGGTGGCGGCGGAGGTGATGGTGATGCCCCGCTCCTGCTCCTGCTCCATCCAGTCCATGGTGGCGGCGCCCTCGTGGACCTCCCCGATCTTGTAGTTGCGGCCGGTGTAATAGAGGATGCGCTCGGTGAGGGTGGTTTTGCCCGCGTCGATGTGAGCCATGATCCCGATGTTTCGGGTACGGCTCACCGGCACCTGGCGCAGATGTGAGATGGCAGCGTTTCCGTTGCTCATTGCTTTCCTGTTACTCCGACTCGCTATGAGGTTGTGAACGTCCCACGTCCTGCGGTTCGGGCCGGATTCGGTGTCGGGCCCGCCTGCTGGAACGTTCGGGGTGGATGACTTGTCAGTTGCTCCGTTGGGACCTTGGGCTTACCAGCGGTAGTGGGCGAAGGCCTTGTTCGACTCCGCCATCTTGTGGACGTCTTCTTTCCGTTTTATCGCCGCCCCGGTGTAGTTCGAGGCGTCGAGGATCTCGTTGGCCAACCGCATCGACATGGTCGGCTCCCGCCGCTGACGTGCATAGTTGACCAGCCAGCGGATGGCCAGGCTCTCCTGACGGCGGGCGGGTACCTCCACCGGCACCTGATAGGAGCTTCCGCCGACCCGGCGGGACCGGACCTCCACCTGGGGCTTTATGTTGTCGACCGCTCGCTTCAGGATCACGCTCGGGTCCTGGCTGGTGCGCTGCTCGACAACCTCGAGGGCGCCGTAGACGATCTCCCGCGCAGTGTTCTTCTTCCCCTTCCACAAGACCTTGTTGATGACCTTGCTGACCAGGGCGCTGCGGAATACCGGGTCTGGCTCGACCTTGCGCTTCTGTGCCGGTGCCCTCCGCATCAGGACTCCTTCTTCGATCCGTAACGGCTTCGGGCCTGCCTGCGATCGTTGACTCCGGAGGCGTCGAGGGTGCCCCGGATCACCTTGTAGCGGACACCGGGGAGGTCACGGACCCGACCCCCGCGCACCAGGACGATGCTGTGCTCCTGGAGGTTGTGGCCCTCGCCCGGGATGTAGGCGGTGACTTCGATCTGCGACGAGAGACGGACCCGGGCCACCTTGCGCAACGCCGAGTTCGGCTTCTTCGGGGTGACCGTGTAGACGCGGGTGCACACGCCGCGCCTTTGCGGGGCGCCGCCGAGTGCGGCCGTCTTGGCCTTCTTCTTCTTTGGCTTCCTGCCCTCGCGGACAAGCTGCTCGATCGTCGGCATGTTGCTCCTAAGCCGGGAACGGGCGCCGGGCGCAGCCCAAGCACCGATCCTGCTGTGAAACTTTGCGTACCGGGCACGGAATGTGCCCGGCCCATCCGGTCGCGCTCGATCGACGAACGGCCCCGGACGAAACACGGATTCTACGTGTCTTGTCGGACTAGGGCAATTTGACGGCGATGGCCGACCAGGTGCGAGCGGCTAGGGGTCGGGCGTGCTGGTCGTGGTCGTGGTCGTCGTGGTTTCCGGCACCGTGGTTGTGGGCACGGTCGTGGTTGTGGTGGTCGTGGTGGTGGTCGTGGTGGTGGTCGTGGTCGTGCTGCTCGTCGTGGTCGTAGTAGTGGTGCTGGTGGGTGCGGTGGTCGGGGAGGTGCCGGGGACGCCGGGAGCGGTGGTCGGAGGTGTGGTCGGGGACGGTCCCGGTGTGGTGGGAGTGGTCGGGCCGACCGGGGCGGGGGGGTTGGTGGTGGGAGGGGCGCCCGGGCCTGGGGTGCCGCGACGGGGCGGCGGGCGATTGCTGCCCGGCTCGGCCGGGACGGTGGTCGTCGTCTCGGCAACAGTCGTCGTGGTGATGCCCCCACCGGTGGTCGACACGATCATCGGCATCGTGGTCGAGCTGGAGATTGCGGCGGCAGCGACTTCGCTATCCGATCTCGGCTCACATGACCGCACCGGGAGCCGGTCCGGGTCCTCGACCTCGGCGATGGCCCCCGCTTCGACGTAGACCATCCCGCCCGGCCCCCGTCGGTCTCGGAGCACGTAGGAGCGGCCGTCCCCGCTGCGGCCGACGACCTGGACGGTCTCGCCGTCGAAGACGGCGCCCAACTCGGGCTCACCGGGGCAGCCGAACACCGCACCGGTCTCGATCACCCTCCCCGTCGTCTCGTACCCGGCCATCCGCCCGATCCAGGCCGCTCCGTAGACCGCGCCGACGCCGAGAACGACCACAGCAGCGACCATGAGGAGTCGGGTCATGGTGACGATGTCGAAGCTGCGACGTCGCCGATGCCCGCCCCGGGGCGAGGACCCGGTACTGAGTCTTCTCGCCACCTCCTGGGCCAGCTCGTCGGGGGAGAGACGTCGTGAGGGTCGTCTCCCCGGTGGACCTTGGCTGTGACTCATGGACAGGACCTCGACTGTGACCGCGATAGTTCCACAGTCCCGCCGGACGAGAAGCTATGTGACGAGACCCTCGCTGTCAACGTGGAGAACCGCCCCTTGGGGGCG
>DATHUL010000086.1:0-3644 GCA_035462285.1 Acidimicrobiia bacterium | reverse complement strand
CCTTGACATGGACGAAGTCGACCTCGAAGTGGGAGCGGAACGTGTCCTCGACCTGTTCCGCCTCGCCGGCGCGGAGCAGACCGTGGTCGACGAAGATGCAGGTGAGCCGGTCGCCGATCGCCCGGTGCACCAGGGCGGCGGCGACCGCGGAGTCGACGCCTCCGGACAACCCGCAGATGACCCGGCTCTCGCCGACCTGGGCCCGGATCGACGCCACCTGGGTCTCGATGATCGAGTGCGAGGTCCAGGTGGGAGCGGCATCGCACACGTCGTATAGGAACCGCTTCAGGATCTCCTCGCCCCTCGGGGTGTGAGCCACCTCGGGGTGGAACTGGACCCCGTACAACCCGCGATCACGGTCCTCCATCGCCGCCACGCGAGCACCTTCCGAAGTGGCGACGGTGACGAAACCGGCCGGCGGCTCGGTGACCTGGTCCTGATGCGACATCCAGACCTGCTGCTCCTGGGGCAGGTCTTTCAACAACACCGAGTCCTCGGTCACCGACAGGCCGGTGTTGCCGTACTCGGCGCTCCCGGTGTTGGACACGGTGCCACCGGCCAGTTCGGCGAGGAGCTGATGGCCGTAACAGATCCCCAGGACCGGGATACCCATCTCCAGGATGGCCGGGTCCATCCGGTAGGCATCCTCTGCGTAGACCGATGCCGGGCCGCCGGAGAGGATCAGGCCGATCGCGTTGTGACCTCGGATCTGGTCCGGGGTGGTGTCCCGGGAGACGATCTCGGAGTGGACGTGGGCCTCGCGCACCCGACGGGCGATGAGCTGGGCGTACTGGGCGCCAAAGTCGAGCACGAGAACCGTCGGTTCTCGTGCCTCGTTCGTGGTCATCCCATCCCTACTCGCTGGCTCCGTTGCAGGGACTTGCCCTCGGTCTGGAGGGAGGGGGCGATCATCACCTCGGCCTTCTGGAACTCCTTGACGTCGGAGAAGCCGGTGGTGGCCATCGACACCTGGAGCGCACCGAACAGGTTCAGCTTCCCGTCGTTCTCGTGAGCCGGGCCGACCAGGATCTGCTCCAGGGTGCCCCGATCCCCAACCTCGACCCGCGCCCCGCGGGGAAGGGTGGGATGGAAGGTGGCCATGCCCCAATGGAAGCCACGCCCCGGGGCCTCGGTGGCAGAGGCGAGTGGGGAGCCGATCATGACCGCATCGGCGCCGCAGGCGATCGCCTTGGCCACATCGCCCCCGGTCCTCATCCCGCCATCGGCGATCACGTGGACATAGCGCCCGGTCTCGTCGAGGTACCTGATCCGGGCCCCGGCCGCGTCGGCTATGGCGGTGGCCTGGGGGACGCCGACGCCGAGGACGCCGCGGGTGGTGCAGGCCGCCCCCGGCCCGACACCGACCAGGACTCCGACCGCGCCGGTGCGCATCAGGTGGAGGGCGGTGGAGTAGCTGGCGCAGCCTCCGACGATCACCGGCACCTCACACCCGGCGATGTACTGCTTGAGGTCGAGCGGCTCCTCCCGGCTCGACACGTGCTCGGCGGAGACCACCGTCCCCTGGATGACCAGCACGTCGAGCCCGGCGCCGAGAGCGTGCGCCGCCCAACTCCGCACCCGTTGCGGGGTGAGGCTGGCCGCGGTGACCACCCCTTCGCTCTTGATCTCGGCTACCCGCTGCCCGATCAGGTCGGGCTTGACCGGCTCCAAGTAGATCTCCTGCATGCGCAGGGTGGCCTTGTCCGGGCTGAGCTCGGCAATCTCCTCGAAGTAGGGCTCGGGGTCCTGGTAGCGGGTCCACAGCCCTTCCAGGTTGAGCACGGCCAGACCGCCGAGCCGACCGATCTGCACCGCGGTCGCCGGGCTGATCGCCGAGTCCATGGCAGAGCCCATCATGGGGAGACCGAACTTGAAGGCATCGAGCTGCCAGGAGATGTCGACGTCGTCGGGATCACGGGTCCGTCTCGAAGGGACGATGGCGATGTCGTCGAATCCGTACGCCTGACGGCCCGACTTCCCGATCCCGATGTCGATTTCCACTCCGACCAACCTCCGAACAGCGCTCGACTCAGCGTAACAGTGGATGCCCCCGGGCAATCATTAGGCTCCGAGCACGTGCCCAGGCCATGGTCGCTCTCCGACTTCTTCTTCGTCATCCTGGGCGGATTCCTCGGCGCCGCGCTGTTCGTCGCCGCCAGCGAGCTGGCGGGTGGCGACGAGATCTCCCTGGTGCTCGCACTCACCGGCCAATACCTGGGTCATCTCCTGGTGTTCTGGTGGCTGAGCCGGCGCAAGCAGCACCCTGACCTGGGCTTCGCCATCGAAGGCAGGGATCTCGGCTACATCGGGCTAGGGCTGATCCTCCAGTTGACCCTGGCCATCCTCTTCCTCCCCCTCAGCTCGCTCCTGCTCCCGGAAGGTGAGGCGGCCCAGCAGGTGGGATCGGCCATCGCCGGGTTGGAGACGACGTCGGCCCGGGTGGCGGCGATGGTGACCGCAGTGGTCCTCGCCCCGGTGACCGAGGAGCTGATCTTCCGCGGGATCCTGCTCAAGACACTGGAGGCACGGGGGCGCCGGACCATCATGGTGGTCACCTCGCTCGTCTTCGCCGCGTTCCACCTGCTCGGGCTGCAGCCGAACCGGATACTGCAGGCGGCGGCTGTAGTCCTCCCCCAGCTGTTCGTGGTGGGCCTGGTCCTGGCCTGGGTGACCCTCCGCTCCAAGCGACTCGGCCCGGCCATCTTCATCCACTCGGGATTCAACCTGCTCGCCGCGATCGTCCTGCTCCTCCCACCCGAGATGTTGGAATCGCTCGGCTAGGAGAGACCGACCTTCTCCCGCACCGTCCTCATCTCGATCTCGGCCCGATCCCGGGCGGTGGCGGCGCCGCGGGCCATCACCTTCTCCACCTCGGCGTCGTCGAGGGCTTGATATGCGGCGCGAACCGGGGCCAGCCCATCTGCGATCGCCTCGGCTGCGGCCGTCTTGAACACGCCGTAGCCGGCGTCTCCATACTCGGCGACGAGAGCAGGGATGGGACGGTCGGCGAGGACGCTGAACAGCTCGAGGAGGTTGGAGATCCCCGGTTTGGACTCCCAGTCGTAGGTCACCTCCGTCCCGGGATCGGTCACCGCCGTCTTGACCTTCCCCACTATCTCGTCGGGGCTGTCCTTGAGCAGGATGCGAGACCGCAGGCTCGGGTCCGACTTCGACATCTTCGAAGTTGGGTCGGTCAAGGACATGACCCGAGCTCCGATCTCCGGAGTGATCGTCTCGGGAAGGGGAAACTCTTCTCCGAAGCGGGCGTTGAAACGCTGGGCCAGGTCCCGGGTCAGCTCGAGATGCTGGGCTTGGTCGTCACCGACCGGGACCGCATGCGCCTTGTGCACCAGGATGTCGGCAGCCTGCAGCACCGGGTAAGCGAAGATCCCCAGGTTTTGCCGGGCCCGGTCCGCCTTCTCCTTGAACTGCGTCATCCGCTCCAATTGGCCGAGCCCGGTCATGGTGCCCAGGATCCAGGCCAACTCCACGTGCTGGGGCACCTCGGACTGGTGGTACAGGAGCGAGCGCTCCGGGTCGATCCCGACCGCGAGCAGCATCTTGGCGGTCTCGAGACGGCCGGCGCGCATCTCGTCGGGCTGGTAGGGGATGGTCATGGCATGCAGGTCGACCACGCAGTAGAT
>DATHUL010000085.1:0-8529 GCA_035462285.1 Acidimicrobiia bacterium | reverse complement strand
TGTGACCTAGAACGGGAGCTCGGTGGGACCGGGCTGAGAGGGGGTCTGTGCAGACCCCGACCGATGAACCTGACCCGGGTAATGCCGGCGTAGGGACCCGCCTCATCGCTCCCGGAGAACCAAGGAGCTGATGAGAATGCGGAACACCCTGACTGCGATCGCCTTCCTGGTGATAGCCGGCGCCTGTGGCCAGGGAGAGGCAGAGCGACCCGACAGTTTGCGGTTGATCGCGCACGACTCGTTCGCCGGATCGGTCAACGAGGAGACGTTCGCCGTCTTCACCGAAGACACCGGCATCGAGGTCGAGATGATCGCCGCCGGCGACGCCGGGTCGATGGTCAATCAGGCCGCCTTGTCGGCGGGCAACCCGTTGGCCGATGTCATGTTCGGGGTCGACGACACCTTCCTCTCCCGGGCCCTCGACGAGGACATATTCGTCGAGCATCGGAGCGAGCTGCTCGACGACGTCGTTGCCGGTCTCAGGCCCGAGACCGAGATGGTGACCCCGATCGACTTCGGCGATGTGTGCCTCAACTATGACAAGGCCTGGTTCGAGCAGAACCAGATCGCGGTTCCCGACAACCTCGACCAATTCCGTGACCCCGCCTACGCCGCACTGCTCACCGTGGAGCATCCGGCCACGTCGTCCCCCGGTCTTGCCTTCCTGTTCGCAACCGTCGAGACATTCGGCGAAGAAGGGTGGCAGCAGTTCTGGGCAGACCTGCGTCTGGGCGGGGTGAACGTGGTGCCCAACTGGGATACCGCCTACTACGGCGACTTCACCCGATATGGGGGCCCGAGCCCGATCGTGGTCTCCTACGCCTCGTCCCCACCGGCCGAGGTCCTGTTCGCCTCCGAGCCCATCGAGGAGGCTCCCACCGGAGTCATCGAGGCCGGCTGCTACCGCCAGGTGGAGTATGCCGGGATCCTCGCCGGCACCGACTACCCCGAGTCCGCCGGGGAACTGATCGACTTCATGCTCTCGATCCGGTTCCAAGAGACGATCCCGCTCACCTGGTTCGTTTTTCCGGCCAATCGGGACGCCCAGCTTCCTGAGGTGTTCGCCGAGAACACCATCATCCCCGGGCAGCCCACCCGCTTCACCGCGGAGACCATCGCCGAGAGGCGTGACGCCTGGATCGACGAATGGGTTGCGATCATGGAAGGGTGATGAAGACGATCCGCGGGGGACGACTCCTGGTCGCCGCCGTCCCTGCCCTCTTCATCGGCTACTTCTTCCTCTATCCGGTGGCCCGAATCCTCACTCTCGGCCTCTCGGAGCTGGGTGTCGGCTCGGACGGGGTTCAGGCCCGCCTCTTCCAGATCGGCTGGTTCACGATGTGGCAGGCGGTCCTGTCAACCGTCCTCACCCTCTTGGTGGCCGCCCCCATGACCTGGGCGGTGGCCCAGTACGACTTCCGGGGGAGACGGCTGGCAACGGCGCTGGTGACGGTCCCGTTCGTGCTGCCCACGGTGGTGGTGGGATCCGCCTTCGTCGCCCTGGGCTGGCGCGACTCGGTCGGGGCCATCCTCGCCGCCCACGTCTTCTTCAACGTCGCCGTGGTGGTGCGCACCGTGGGCGCCCTGTGGTCGCGTCTCGACCCCAACCTGCACGATGCGGGCAGAGTCCTCGGAGCGAGCGAATGGAAGGTGTTCTGGACCATCACCCTCCCCCTGCTCCGGCCGGCGATAGCCGCCGCCGCCGCCATCGTCTTCCTCTTCACCTTCACTTCGTTCGGCGTGGTCCTGATCCTGGGCGGGTTCCGCTTTGCCACGCTCGAGGTCGAGATCTACCGCCAGGCGGTGACGCTGTTCGACCTCCCCCTCGCTGCGGCCCTGGCCGTGGTGCAACTGGTCGGGGTCACCGGGGCCCTCTACGGCTACTCCCGATACCAGGAGCGGCACACCGCCACCTGGGCCCTCCGCTCCGAGAAGGACCGCCCCCGACCCACCGGCAGGGCCCGGGTGTTGGTGGGGGCGAGTGTGGTGGGCACGCTGACCGCTCTCGCCATCCCGATCGTCGTCCTCGTCGCCCGCTCGCTGCAACCGGGCTCCTACCGCGCCCTGATCCGGGACGACCCGGTGGTCGGCGTGCCCATGGCCTCGGCCGGCAACAGCCTGCTCTACGCCGTCCTCGCCTCGCTGATCGCGGTGACGATCGGGGTGATGGCGGCGGCGGTGATCACGGGGGGCAAAGGTCGGCTCTCGAACTGGTTCGACCTCACACTGATGCTGCCCCTGGGCACGTCGGCGGTGACCATCGGGTTCGGTTTCATCGTCGCCCTCGACCGGCCGGTCGATCTCAGGGCGTCGTTCTGGCTGGTGCCGATCGCCCACGCCCTGGTCGCCGTTCCCTTCGTGGTCCGGACCACTGTCCCGACGCTTCGCTCCATCCCGGCCGAGATCAGGGAGGCGGCCCGGGTGCTCGGCGCTTCCCCGCTCCGGGTGTGGCGGGAGATCGACCTCCCCATCATGAGCAGAGCCGCACTGGTCGGCGCGGGGTTCGCTTTCGTCGTCTCTCTGGGCGAGTTCGGAGCCACCTCCTTCGTGGCGCGACCCAACACCGCCACCCTCCCGGTGATGATCTTCCGTCTCTTGTCACGACCCGGCGCCGGGTCCTTCGCCATGGCGATGGCCCTGGCCGTGATCCTGGCCGCGCTGACCGCCGCCATCGTGCTCTGGATCGACCGCGCCCAGTTCGGTGAGATCGGGGCGTTCTGATGCTGAGCGTGGAGGGGCTCGACGTCCGCCTCGGCGGCAACCACATCCTGAGAGATGTGAGCCTGACCGTTGGCGACGGGGACACCGTCGCCGTCCTCGGCCCGTCGGGGTCGGGAAAGTCCACCCTGCTACGTGCCGTCGCCGGTCTGGTCCCGATCGAGTCGGGATCGATCCGATGGGATGGGCGAGATGTCACCACGGTGCCGACCCATCTCCGAGGTTTCGGGCTCATGTTCCAGGGTTACGCCTTGTTCCCTCACATGGACGTGGCGGGCAACGTCGGTTTCGGGCTTCGAATGGGGGGTCGCTCTCCTGCGGAGGTGGCCACCCTGGTCGGGGCCGCCCTCGACTGGGTCGGGCTGGCCGGGTTCGGGGACCGGTCGATCGGCGATCTGTCCGGTGGCGAGAAGCAGCGGGTCGCCCTGGCCCGGACATTGGCCCCGGAGCCGGCCCTGGTCATGCTCGACGAGCCTCTGGGGGCGCTCGACCGGTCGCTCCGGGAACGTCTGCTCGTCGAGACTCGATCGATACTCAGGGAGCGGGGAGTGACCGCCCTGGTGGTGACCCACGACCGCGACGAGGCGGCGGCACTCTCCCACCGGCTAGCCCTGATGAGAGACGGTTCCATCGTCCAGTCGGGGACCCTCGATCAGATCCTGGCCGAGCCGGCGGACGATTGGGTGAGGGAGTTCCTCGGGTGAAGGCAGGCTAGGCGGATCGCTCGGCGCCGGCCGAGACAAGGGTGGGGGCCGTCTCCGGCACCGGGATGGTGAACTCGAAGCATGCCCCGCCGAGGATCTCCGAGGTCCGGTAGATGATGGTGCCGCCGTGCGCGGTGACAAGGTCCTTCGCCACCGACAGACCGATCCCCGAGCCGGGAACGCTGCTGTCCTCCCGATGCAGGCCCCGCTCGAAGCGCCCCCACATGTCGGTCTGGAACTTGGCGGGCACACCTTCGCCGTTGTCGTGTACCGCCAAAGCCACCATCCTGCCCTGGTCCACGGCCGTGACCAGGATGTCGGACCCGCCGTAGCGCATGGCGTTGGTGATCAGATTGGACAAGACCTGGCGGACCCGATCCGGGTCGGCCCAGATTCGGGCCTCGGGGTCGGTCTCCACCCTGACCTTGCCTCCGCCGTCGGTAGCGGCGACCGCTTCCCGGACCAACCCGGCCGCGCTGTAGTCGTCCCGGGTCAGCTTCACGTTCTGGAGGCGGTCACGAGCGACATCGATCAGGTCGCTGACGATATGGCCCAGATGGTTGGCCTGGCTGTTGATCGTGTCGAGCATCTCGTCCCGATCCTCGTCGCCCAGCTCCTCCCATGACGCGGCCAGGATCTGGGCATAGCCCTGGATCCCGGTGAGAGGCGTCCTCAACTCATGGGAGACCGAGGCGACCAGGTCGTCACGTTGACGCTCGAGCAGCTCTCGTCTCTCCCTCACCACCAGGTTCTGGCGCAGCACCACCAACACTGCCACCGCGGTGGTGGCGGCGTTGAGGAGAAGGTCGTTGCCGCTGCTGCTGACCAGCCGGGCCAGGAACAATGCCGCAACCGCCGAGTATGGGGCAGCCAACTGCCATGGTCTCGCCGATCGATAGGTGCTCTCCTGGGACCGGGGCGGCCTGGTGACGTACCAGGCGGTGAGAGCGAACAAGCCATAACCGAACAACCACCACCCGTCGAGCCAGGACCATTCCACATAGGTCTCGGCCGCAACCTGGAGCGAGAACACGACATCGGCGAAGGCGGTCACGGCAACAGCCCCGGCCAGCATCACGATGCGGAGATCGAGCCGCTGCTCGGATCTGCGCATGGCCAGCACCATGAGCGCGGTCACCAGCAGGATGTCGGCACTGGGATAGGTGACGTTGAGGATGGTCTCCAACGGGTCGGAGCCCAGACTCACCACCTCGGACAGATAGGCCACCCACATGATCACGGCCAGGGAGACCGCCCCCGCTACGGCATCGATGGCCAGCCGCAGACGCTCGTATCTTCCCGGGCGCAGATAGGGAAGGGCGATCACTCCGGCGAAGATCAGGGGATAGCCGGCGATGTAGAAGAAGTCGGCGGGACCCGGATAAGGGATCTCCCCGATGGTGGCCTGGAACACCCAAACCACCTCTCCCAACCCCCAGGACAGGATCCCGGCGCCGACCAGGGTCCAGGCGATCCGGGCCCTGCCGCTGGCGACGAAAGCGGCCGCGATCAAGACCAAACCGGCGGACGACGCCACCGCGGCGTACAGAGCACCAGGCACGGTCGGATCGTCGAACGACGTGCCCAACGCCACGACGAGACCGAAGGTCATAGCCACCGCGGTGATGAGCGCTGCGACCAGACGTACGGTTGATCCCAGTCGGGATCGGGATTCTTCTTGGGTCGGGATTAGCGGATTGCTCCTTTGTCCAATGATCGGCGGTTCGGGCCGGATAGTTGAGCGGTCTCGGGGGCCGGCTCACGAATACCGGACCTCCCGACACCGATCACACCCCGGCCGGTGCCGTCATTGGGCTCAGGACGCCCGAAGACGGGGCCGGACGATTCGACGCCACACGAACCAGGCCACGGACACACCGATGGCCACCAGCACCGCCGTCTGGAACACCTCGAGAGGCTGTTCGACCTGATGCCATCGCTCACCGAGCAGATAACCGGCTCCGACCAGCAGGAGGTTCCAGACCACGCTCCCCAACAGGGTGTAGAACGCGAATGGCACCAGCGGCATCCGCCGGAAGCCGGCCGGGATCGAGATCAGGGATCTCATCAGAGGCACACAGCGGCACAGCAGAACTGCGAGGTTGGCACGGCGGTCGAACCAGGACTCGGTCCGGTCGAGGTCGGCCTCATCCAACCCGAACCAACGTCCGTAACGAACGACCAGGGCACGGAGTCGGACCGGGCCGATGGCGGCGGAGATCCCGTAGAGAACGAAGGCGCCCACCATCGAGCCGATGGTGGCGGCGACGACCATGCCAAGGAACGAGGCATCACCGCCGGCGGCGACGAAACCGGCCAGGGGCAGAACCACCTCGGACGGGATGGGAGGGAACAGGTTCTCCAGCGCGACCAGGAAGGCGACACCGCCGTAACCGAGGGTATCGACCACCGAGGTCACCCATTCGACCAGCCCATCGAGCACCGTGAATACCTCCTTGATCTCGCCATGACAAACCGTAGACAGCGCGGTCCGAGGTTGATTGTCGACAGGTATCGCCCCTCACTACAGTCTCGCCTCGCCTCCCCGCAAAGGACGACCCGTTGAACCTGTCGATCTTGGCTGCCGAAGGCGGCTATCAGGAGTTCACCCTCGGAAGCGCCGAGTGGCTCTGGCTATGGGTGGCGGCCGCCACCGCGGTGCTCGCCCTGGTGGTAGGTGTCGTCCTCTCCCGCGGGGTGCTCAAGGCGGACCAGGGCACCGAGGCGATGCGGGAGATCGCCGCTGCCATCCAGGAAGGCGCCATGGCCTATCTGCGACGTCAGTTCCGCACCATCGCCGTCATCCTGGTCCCGCTCGCCCTGATCGTCTTCTTCACCTCGACCGCGGTGCTCACCCCGGAAGGCTCGGAAGCGCTCAGCTTCGTCCAGTCGGGTGCATTTCGGACGGTCGCCTTCGTGGCCGGCTGTTTTCTCTCCGGCCTCACCGGGTTCATCGGGATGTCCCTGGCGGTGAGGGGCAACGTGCGCACCGCGGCCGCGGCTCGCTCGGGATCGCTCCCCGCCGCGCTCAAGGTGGCTTTCCGCACCGGAGGCGTGGCCGGGATGTTCACCGTCGGCCTCGGCCTGCTCGGGGCCACGATCATCATCATGGTCTTCCAGAACTCCTCCTCGGCGATCCTGATCGGGTTCGGGTTCGGGGGCTCGCTGCTGGCGCTCTTCCTCCGGGTCGGTGGGGGGATCTTCACCAAGGCGGCCGACGTAGGGGCCGATCTGGTGGGCAAGATCGAGCAGGGAATCCCCGAGGACGACCCGCGCAACCCGGCCACCATCGCCGACAATGTGGGCGACAACGTCGGGGACTGCGCCGGGATGGCCTCCGACCTGTTCGAGAGCTATGAGGTGACTCTGGTGGCCTCGATCATCCTCGGAGTGGCGGCGTTCAACTCGATCGGCGCCAACCCGGCGCTCGGTCTCGTCTTCCCGGTGGTGGTGAGGGCGATCGGGGTGATGGCGTCGATCGTCGGCGTGTTCCAGGTCCGGGCCACTCCTCGAGACAGGTCGGCCCTAGCCCCGATCAACCGGGGCTTCCTCACCGCGGGTCTTCTCACCGTGGCCGGCACCCTGGCCGTGGCCCTGCTCTATGTGGGCAACGAGAACGACAACGAGGGGTGGAAGGTGTTCGGAGCGGTGGTGGCCGGGCTCATCCTGGCCCAGGTGGTCAGCCGTCTCACCGAGTACTTCACCTCGACCGAAGACCGTCCGGTACAGGAGATCGCCGAGGCCACCCAGACCGGGCCGGCCACCACCGTGCTCTCAGGGATCTCCTCGGGCCTCGAGTCGTCGGTATGGGCCATCGTCGCCATCGCCGGCGCACTCGGAGTGGCCATCGCCCTGGGCGGGGGGAACATCCAGTTCGCCCTCTATCTGGTGGCGCTGACCGGCATGGGCATGCTCGCCACCACCGG
Source organism: Acidimicrobiia bacterium (assembly GCA_035462285.1). Taxonomy (GTDB): domain Bacteria; phylum Actinomycetota; class Acidimicrobiia; order Spongiisociales; family ZC4RG35; genus JARDZU01. The sequence goes on along the minus strand of DATHUL010000085.1, from coordinate 1,181 downwards.
CGTGGTGGTGTCCGAAGACACCTTCGGCCCGGTCGCCGACAACGCGGCAGGCATCGCCGAGATGTCGGGCGAGTTCCACGGCGAGGCCCGCACCGTGATGATCGGCCTCGACGCGGTGGGCAACACCACGAAGGCGGTGACCAAGGGATTCGCCATCGGATCGGCGGTGATCGCAGCCGTCGCCCTGTTCGCCTCGTTCATCGAGACCATCGCCGGGGAGTTGGGTTTGACCGCCGAGGGCTCCGGCCTGTTCACCCTTCCCGAGACCTCGATCAACGTGGCCGACCCCACCGCCTTCATCGGGCTCCTCATCGGAGGGTCGGTGGCGTTCATGTTCTCCGGTCTCGCCATCCGTGCAGTGGGACGATCGGCGGCGGTGGTGGTCCAGGAGGTGCGACGGCAGTTCGCCGACGGTGCCATCATGCGCGGGGAGCGGCGCCCTGACTACGGGCCGGTGATCGACATCTGCACCGCCGCCTCGTTGCGCGAGTTGCTGACTCCGGCCCTGCTCGCCGTCCTCACCCCGGTCATCATCGGCTTTGGCATCAACTACTTCGCACTGGGGGCCTTCCTGGCGGCCTCGATCCTCACCGGGCAGTTGATGGCCAACTTCCTCTCCAATGCGGGAGGAGCCTGGGACAACGCCAAGAAGTACATCGAGGACGGCCACTACGGAGGCAAGGGCTCGGAGTCGCACAAGGCCGCCGTGATCGGCGACACCATCGGCGATCCGTTCAAGGACACCGCCGGGCCTGCGCTGAACCCCCTGATCAAGGTGATGAACCTGATCTCACTGCTGGTGCTGCCGGCGGTGATCGCCCTACGCGACTCGCCAGCCCGCTTCGTCATCGCCGGCGTGAGCCTGGTCATCCTCCTCGCCGCCATCACCTGGTCCAAGCGGCGCACCGACGTGACCGCCATGACCGGGTCCGAGGTCACCGCCGGCTGAGGGCTGCCGCGGAAGCGCCGCTAGCCGAGGAGGCCGCGGATGTGCCCGGCGAAGGTCTCCGGGATGCGTCGGGGTCTTCCTGCGAGGTCGGTGAAGGCCGCCGACACCGTCAGCCGGGCCACCTCTTCCTCGCCCCGGAGCATGACCTGTTGCCAGGTGGACTTGACCCGGCCCACCTCCTCGATCCTGGTGTGGATGGTGAGCTCCTCCCCGAACCGGGCGGCGGCGGAGA
>DATHUL010000084.1:0-5973 GCA_035462285.1 Acidimicrobiia bacterium | reverse complement strand
GTCGGGATCGTCTTCGTTCATGTTGATCTCTTCGATCACCACCTGGCGCTCGGCGTCGATCTCGTTCTGACGAAAGGCGGGGCGCTGCAGCATCTCGCAGAGCACATCGAACCCCGTGCCCAGGTCCTGGTCGAGGAGCCTGGTCCAGTAACAAGTGCTCTCCTTGGAGGTGAAGGCATTCGACTCGGCGCCGATGGCGTCGAATATCTCCGATACCTGGCGGGCCGAGAGCTTCTCGGAGCCCTTGAACAGGAGATGCTCGAGAAAGTGCGATGCCCCGCGCTCGTTGGGAAGCTCGTCACGGGTGCCGGTGTCGATCCAGCAGCCGAGGGCCACCGATCGAAGTGAGGGCATGGGCTCGGTGATCACCCGAAGCCCGTTGGGGAGTGTGGTCAGGTCGTAGTGCACGTCGAGAGTGTATGGGTCTGGCGCCGGTAGGCATTCGAACCTCTGAGCGCTGTTTGACACTTATGAGACAATGACGGGCTATGCGCGGACGCGACCAGACCTTTCTCGCCGACCTGATCGGGCCGGAGGACCAGGCTATCGAGGCCGTCGTGAGCCGCTATCAGCGGGTCGCCCCGGCGGTCACCCGATTCGCCCGCACCCTGTCCAAGAACCCCAACCTCCGGGTTCGACTCGGCTCCGAGGCGGCCGCCTCCAACGACGAGGTGGTGTGCGACCCACGCATCTTCCAGGCGGCATACCACCGCAATGCGCCGGTCACGCCCGACGAGGTGGCCATCGCCTCGGCCCTCCATGAGGTCATGCATCTGGTTTCCACCAACCTCGACGAGAAACGGCCACTGCCCGAGGGCTGGCCGGTCGAGGGCGAGACCGCCCCGGGAAGGTCGGCCGACGACAAGCCGGCCGGGAGCCATCCGAGCGACGAAGGGCCGGCTCAGGAAGCCGAGATAGACCTGCTCACCGCCCTGGAGCGCACCAACAAGCCGGTCGCCGAGATCCTCTTCTTCTCGCTGGAGGACGCCCGTCAGGAGTTCCAGGGGCTTGCCGCCTACCCGGGGGCCCGGTCGGTCCTTGCCGATCTCTACACGTCTTCGTTGAGCCATGCGATAGCCCGCTCCGGAGCCCTCAGCCAGTTCGTGCTCGGCTGCTTCCTCCTCACCGGCGGGTATGTGGCCCGCGAGGTCCTGGAACGCAGGTTCGAGGCCCGGGCCACGGCGGCCATCGAGGACGCCAGCCATCACTGTGAGCTGGCCGCCGAATCGAGCGATCCGTGGGAGGTGGCGCAGCTCGCCCTCGAACTGGAGGCGATCGCCCGGAGCCACGGGCTGATCACCGAGGTCCAGGCCAACTCGACTCACGCCAAACGCCAGTCGGCGGCGGACGCCGATGGCGAGAAAGCTCGCGATGGCGTGGACTCGGTCCGGATGACGTCGCCGATCCTGACCGATGCCGAGTCCTATCAGGACACCAGGCGGTCGGCCGAGTCACGATCCGGCGCATCCGATCGTAAAGGCGCCTCCGACATCGCCGGCGAGGAATCGACCGACCAGTTGCTACGGGTGAGCCAGGCACCGGACGTGTTCCTCCCCACCGGACAGGGTGGCAAGCTGGTGGTCGGCCCCATCCCCTCGTCTTTCGCCCGTTTCTCCGAGGAGGGTGTCGCCGCCCTAGCCGAAACCGCCCGGAGGTGGGGCCTCGCCCAGCGCAGGGTGTCCGGTGAGCTGTTCCCACTCTTCGCCGCCAATCAGCGTCGAGGGCTGCGATCCGGCTTCGATCAGGGCGACGTCTCCCCGCATGCCGCCCTATTCATCGGGGCCGGGCTCTACCAGCGGTTGTACGAGCGAAGGGCGGCACGGACCCGGAGGACCTACGCCGTCTCCCTGCTCGTCGACGCCTCTGCATCGATGCTCAGCCCGGGAAAAGGCCCGGGCATGACCGGGACCTCCTGGGCGATGCCCGCCGCCATGCTCGGAGCGTGGACCATGGCCCACCTCTGCGACGAGCTCCAGATCGATTTCGAGGTCGCCCTGTTCAACCGTGGCTTCGCCGCAGCCGTCGAGGACACCGAGGCCTCATATCGCCGCAAGCGGTCGGCGGCGACCGCCGGTCTGCGGCGTACCCAGGGAACAGCGGCCGATCGGCTCACCTCGACGGTCAACCACTATGTGGTCAAGCCCTTCGAGCGCCGGTGGCGCGATTCGGAGTCGGCGTTGGCCGGTCTGTTCTACACCGCAGCCGAGCCGAAGAGGGCGGCCACGCTGGCACGACGCGATCCGGCCTCGGCCCCGCCGGTGTCCCTGTTCGAGAAGGCGGCCAATGTCGACGAGTTCAACGTGATCCATGCCGCCGAGCGCATGGGGAGGTTGGGCGCCCAGGTGCGGGTGCTGATGGTCCTCGCCGACGGCATGACCCGAGGATCGCTCGAGGCCCTGGCCAAGTCGGTGAACGCGGTCGAGGCGGGCGGCACCACGGTGATCGGGATCGGGATCGGCGACCACACCGTCGACGAGGCCTATCGCCGCCACGAGGTCGTGTCCCGGCCCGAGGAGCTGGCCGAGGCAATGATCAACGGGACCAGGAATGCCCTGCGCCGGAGTCTCGCCCTCTGGGGCATGGACACCTGGTGGCTGAGGGCATCGGAGCTGAAGACGAACCAGGAGAAGGCAGTTGCCTGACAAAGTCACATTCGAAGACCCTTCGGGAGAGGGGCCCCCGATCACATTGGAGAAGTTCGACGTCCCCGAGGGCACGGAGGACCGGGAGCTCCGTCTCCGCAAGATCCCCGAGCCGGACCCTCACTACGTCGACCTCGGGATGCTGTACCGATTCGCCCAGCTGGAGCAGGCCAGAGGGTCCGAAGGTCTCATCCCTCTCCATGTCGCGGTCCGGGGCCACATGGGGACGGGCAAGGACCACGACATCGAGCAATTCGCTGCGGCGATGGGGCTTCCCTACTTCCGGATTCCTCTGACCGGCGAGGTGCGGGACGTGACCCTGATCGGGTCGACCCGGCTCCACGGCGACGGGAAGGGGGGCACCGAGAGCCGATGGGAAGACGGTGACATCACCCGGGCCTTGCGCGGGCCTTCCCTGCTCAACCTCTCCGAGCTGAACGCAGCGGGGGCGGAGACCCTGTTCGCCCTGCACGGGCTCCTCGATCGTTACTCGGCGCTCGACCTGCCCACCGGGGAGACGGTGCGGCTCCGCGACGACGTCCGCATCTTCGGGACGATGAACCCCACCGACCTGCGCGACTACGCCGGCACCCAGACCCTGAACAAGGCGTTCGCCGACCGTTGGGTGATCTGGGAGAAGGAGTTCCCGGGAGGGGATCAGGTGGAGGCGATGCTCAATCGGCGCTACCCCCATCTCAAGGAGGAGTACGTCAAGGCGATCGCCCGCCTCGCGGTCGAGGTCAACGCCTCGTTCGACTCGCAGGACTCGGGAGTCAGGGTGGAGACCCCGCTGTCACTTCGCTCGGTCCTGGACCGGATCCCGACCGGGCTGGTGGTGTACTCCGATCGCACCGACCCGCTTCGGGTTGCATGGGAGGAGTACGTCCTCCCCCACGTCGACCTCTATGACCGTGACCACTACGAGACGGTGTGGAACGCGGTGGTGCGGAAGGGGCCCAGCACCAAGCCGTTCTGACCGCGTTCCTAATGTTGCGCGTCACGTATCCGTGACGCCCTGCATTGAGAATGACGCCGGGCGGCTGTCCCGCCGCCAACGTTATGCACTCCGTCACATATCCGTGACGCCCTGCATTAGGAATCGGGGGGGCCTTGCCCGGCACGCCCACCTGAGTACCGTCGGGGCATGCCTTATGACCTTGGGAATCCGGAGTTGGACGCCAAGGTGGCCGAACTGGTAGCCGCGGCCACGTCGAGCGAGAACGGCCAACTGATCGCGGAGATGATCGTGACCGCGATCAAGCTGGGCCGGGACGACGCATCGCGGGGCGATCTCAAGCTGATCAACACCGCCCTCAAGGAGATGCGTTACTCCAATCTCGTCTTCTCCCGTCACGACGAGCCGAAGGTGACCATCTACGGGTCGGCCCGGCTCGGGGAGGACGATGCCAACTACCGGATCACCGAAGAGTTCGCATCGATCATGGCCCTGAGCGGCTGGGGAGTGATAACCGGGGCCGGGCCCGGGATCATGGAGGCGGGAAGCAAAGGAGCCGGGATCGAGCATTCCTACGGGGTCAACATCCGGCTCCCCTTCGAGGACGCGGCCAATCTCCACATCGCCCCCGAGCGGGTGGTCAACTTCAAGTACTTCTTCACCAGGAAGCTCGGCTTCGTCAAGGAGGCGCACGCATTCGTGCTCCTCCCCGGAGGTTGGGGGACCTTGGACGAGACCTTCGAGCTCCTCACCCTGGTCCAGACCGGCAAGAGCGACCTGCACCCGATCGTCCTCCTCGAAGCCGAGGGGACCGATTACTGGGGGCCGATGATCGAGTTCATGAAGACACAGCAACTCGACCGGGGCCTGATCAGCCCCGCCGACCTCGCCCTCTTCCTCCACACCACGGACGAAAGGGCGGCCGCCGAGCACATCTGGCACTTCTACAGCAACTACCACTCGCAACGCTATGCGGGCGGCAAGCTGGTGCTCCGCCTCAGGGAGGAGCCGTCCGACCAGATGCTGGAGAGGCTCAGCGAGGAGTTCGCCGACATAGTGGTGGAGGGCTCCATCGAGAAGGTCCCACCCGGTCAGGCCGAGATCGACGAGGGCGATGCCGTCGACCTGCATCGGGTGGCGTTCGTCTTCGATCGCCGCAGCTTCGGCCGGCTGCGCACGCTCATCGACCATCTCAACGACATCTCCGCAGCCCACAAACCGACCCATCTCCCCGAGCCGATGACCGAAGAGCACGCGGAAAGACCCTGGTAAGCGTGGGTTTCGGCCTGGGATTAGAAACCTGTCACCGGCTACAATCGGGATGTGCGCGACATCCTTTCCGATCTCGTGGCTGAACAGCAGTTCCTGGACCAGTCGCTGCAGAGGATCCCGATCAAGATCTGGGACATGGTGACACCGTCCAAACCATGGACGGTGCGGGACACCATCGCCCACCTCGCCGACTACGAGGAGCTGGCGGCCGACACCATTGCCGGCGGCGACAAGCTGAAGCGGTGGCAGACCGCCCCTGACCTGGCCCCGCTCAAGAACGAGGCGATCAAGAAGGGACGGGGGATGCGTCCCCAGGACGTGATCGAATGGTGGCGCGGGGGCAGGGCCAAGGTGGTGGAGCCCCTCTCTCACATGGACGCCGGAGACAGGATCGAGTGGATCGAAGGCGACATGAGCGCCCGCACCATTGCCACGTTTCGACTCATGGAGACCTGGATGCACGGTCTCGACATCTACGCCACGCTTGGGCTCGAGGTGGAGGACACCGCCAGGATCCGCCATGTCTGCTGGCTCGGCTGGAAGACACTCCCCCACGCCTTCAAGCACGCCGGGGAGGATTACGAGCCGATCCGGGTCGAGGTCATCGGGCCCGCCTACGCCAAGTGGGTCTACGGCCCGGACGACACCGATCAGCTGATCAAGGGGTCCGCCTCCGACTGGGCCCGGATCGCGGTGCGGAGAGTCAAGCCGGAGAAGACGAATCTCAAGGTCAGCGGCGACTACGCCGAGAAGGCGATGCAGGTGGCCCGGGCCTACCTGTGAGCCAGGCCCACTGAATTCCCCGCTATAGAGGCCGTCTCCGACGTGACGAGATGACCCCGGTGTTGAAGCCGGCCAGATGGAGCTTTCCCGAGAAACGGGCATGCTCGATCTTGAGGCATCGATCCTGGACCACCTGAAGCCCGGCCTCGACCGCGCGGGCCGCCGCCTCGTCGTGGCGAAGCCCGAGCTGGAACCAGACCACCTTGGCTCCAACCGCAATCGCCTCCTCGACGACATTCGGTAGCTCATCGCGACGACGGAACACGTCGACGATATCGGGGACGACGGGAAGGTCGGCCAACGACGGGTAGCTGCGCAGAC
>DATHUL010000083.1:0-7646 GCA_035462285.1 Acidimicrobiia bacterium | reverse complement strand
CGTCGATGCCTACATGACCGCCCTGGTCGGCTCCGGGGTCGCATTTGTCGGCTCCTCCACCGTGGAGGAGGCGATGGTGGCCGGCCAGGTGGTGGGAGACGTGGTGAACGAGGGCACGGCGCGGGTCAACGAGTTGGTCACCAAGAGGGGGGCCTTGGAGAAGCTCCAGGCGGACTTCCGGGCACAGGAGGCGCGGGTCAGTGCCCTGAAGGCGGAGGTCGACGACGAGATCGAGCATCTCGCCTCCCTCTACGACCAGGCGGACGCGGCGGTGGGTCAGGCGATCCGGGAGGCCAACGCGGCAGATGCTGCCTACCGGGAAGCACTGGATGCGGTGGACGCGGCACAGGCGAAGGAAGCGGAGCGACGACGCCAGCAGGAACGGGCCCCGGCCACCATCACGCCACAGCCGGAGCCCACGGCGCCCACCACCACCGCCCCTGCCGAGACGACCCCGACCAGTGACGACGGCGCGGGCGGCGGGGAGAGAGACTGGGACTTCCCCCCCGGGATCGAGAGGTGGAGGTCCCTTGTGGCCGCCTACTTCCCGGCGAGCAGGGTCGACGAGGCACTTGCCATCCTGCAGTGCGAGAGTCTCGGGGACTCCGATGCCTACAACCCGTACTCGGGCGCTTCGGGGCTGTTCCAATTCCTCCCCTCCACCTGGGCGTCGACGTCGCCGAAGGCGGGATTCGCCGACGCCGGAGCATTCGAGCCCGAGCCGAACATCGGGACGGCGGCGTGGCTGGCCGGCCGTTACCAGGAGCTTGGACAGGGCTATTGGGCGCCATGGTCATGTCGGCGCGTGCTGGGGTGATGTGGGACAACGATCCCGGAGTGGGACCGGGACTGACCTGCTGACCCTCGGTCCGTGGCCGAATCGGTAACCGGGAAGTCGACCGTACAATCCCCGCGCCGATGGCCACCGTCCAGATCGATTCGGGACACCAGCTCCTGTACATGGCCCAAGCGGCCGCCGAGAGCCCGAGAGCAAGCTTCGTCTCGTTCGACACGCCTTTCTGGGTATGGATGGCTCTGGTCGGCGCGATAACGATCATGCTGGTGCTCGACCTCCTCCTGGTCCACCGCACCCCGCACGAGATATCGATGAAGAGCGCCGGGATCGAGTCGGCGGTGTGGATCAGCATCGGTCTCGCCTTCACCGGTGTCATGTTCTGGTGGCAAGGAAGCCAGGCCGCCGGTGAGTACCTGGCCGGGTATCTGATCGAGAAGAGCCTGTCCGTCGACAACGTCTTCGTGTGGGCGGTGATCTTCAGCTATTTCGCCATACCCCGCAAGTACCAGTTCCGTGTCCTCTTCTGGGGGATCTTCGGTGCCTTGGTGCTGCGGGCGATCTTCATATTCGCCGCCGTCGAGCTTCTCCGAAGGGTCGACTGGATCCTCTACGTGTTCGGGGCGTTCCTCCTCTTCACCGCATGGAGGATCTACAAACACGACGAGGCCGAGGTCCACCCGGAGAACAACCCGGTCCTCAAGTTCGTGCAGAGGGTGATCCCGTCCACCCCCGAGATGGATGGGCAGAAGCTGTTCACCCGCAGGAGCGGCCGGCTGGTCGCCACACCCCTATTTGCCGTCCTGATCCTGGTCGAGACCACCGACGTCATCTTCGCCGTCGACTCGATACCCGCCATCCTCGCCGTCTCCCACGAGGAGTTCATCGTGTTCTCCTCGAACGCCTTCGCCATCCTCGGTCTTCGCGCCCTCTACTTCCTTCTCGCCGGGATGCAGGGCCGCTTCCGATACCTCAACGCCGGTCTGGGGATCATCCTCGCCTTCGTCGGTGTCAAGATGCTCCTTCTCGACGTCTATCACATGCCAACCTGGATCAGTCTCACGGTCATCGCCGCGGTGCTCACCGTGACCATCTGGGCTTCCCTCCGGGCCGAGCGCCGGGACGAGGCGGCGGTTCCGGAGAGAAGCGTTGCCGCCCCGACGCCGGTGCTCCCCGACGACGACACCGACGGAGCCGACACGTGAGCCGGACACTCGCCTTTGGGGACGACGGGTCCAAGGGGGCGGACACCTGCTGGCGATGGATCATCTCCCAACGATGGGAGGGCTGGGGTCTCGAAGTGGTCACCTGCACGCCCCCCGCCGACATGCGCCCGGTGCCGCCCGAAGCGGCCCAGTTGCACCCCTGGGACCCGGAACGGCCCCGGGACCCGGGCGGGGCCGGATTCGACTCGGTCACCCATTCACAAGCCGAGGTCGACCCGCGACTCGCCCTCATCTCACGGGTCTGGGACCTGGTGGCCATCGGTCCCAGAGGCTCCGGTCTGCTCAAGAGCCTTCATCTGGGAAGCACCGCCGACTGGCTGCTACGCGAGCCCACCTCGCCGCTCGTGGTCGCGCGCCGCCCCGACCCGGTGCGACGGGTGCTCGTCGCAACCGACGGGTCGACTCACGCGGCGCGGGCGATCAGCACCCTGGCCTCGTTACCGTGGCTCCCGGCCACGTCGATCAGGATCCTCTCGGTCGACGACGGAAGGATCGACGCCGAAGGGTCACTGGCCGCCGCCTGGCAGGTGCTGGCCCAAAGCGGGGCCGCCACCGAGACGGTCACCCGCAAGGGAACGGTGACCGCGGCCCTCCTCGCCGAGACGGAAGAGTGGGGCGCCGACCTGGTGGCAATGGGGGCCCGGGGTCACAGCGGCTTGAAACGGCTGGTGATCGGATCGAGCACCGCCGCCATCGCCGGGTCGATCGACAGCTCGGTCCTGGTGGCCCACGCCACCCCGTCCTGAACCTGGCGGCGGGGACCGTTAGCATTGCGTCGGCGAGCCAAGCGCCTAGCCTGATGCCTTCCAGCGTGGGGGGACCGAAGATGACAACATTCGCGGGCGTTGTGACCCTCAACGACGACAACGTCCCTGTCACAGTGGGATTGGACGAGGACCGGATCACCCTGGTCTCCGGTGAGGGCTCGATCGGCGAGTGGTTGGCCGGCGAGTACCAGGTCATCGACCTCGGTTCGGGCACATTCGTCATCGAAGCCAACGACGACTCGATCCCGTTTCTCCCCGACGACCCGGGCAGTTTTGCCCGCGGACTGCACCCGGAACCGGTCCCGGACTCCGTCTCCGGTCACTCCGCACCCATCGACAACATCGAGATCGTGGAGGGGCCCCCTCCCAAGACGGCCACGCTGATCGGCTTCTGGATCCTGGTCGCCCTCACCACCGCCCTCGGAGTCTGGGCCGCCATCGGCCTCCTCTAGGGCGCGCTCCCTGTCAGCTGGGGAGCTCCATCCATCCTCCCACCCGATCGAGCAGGTACTCGCTCACATCGTGAGACCGGTCCAGGACCTCACACAACTGGTCCCGTCCCATCAACACGTCGACCAGGCTGACCGATGCCCGCCCGGTCAGGTTGAGCCGACGCTCCGGGGCATCGGTCACCGCGGCGTAGGAGTCGATGGCGGACACCTCCACCGGGAGCGACACCCCGCCCACCCCGGCCAGATCGGTGGCCAGGACCAGCAGGTCGGGTGGGCTGTGCAGCGGGGGCACCGCCCAATTGAAGAAGAGATCGAGGTGATAGACGTTCTCCGGCTCCTCGAAGTCGGAGTCCATCTCGTCGAGACGCTCCCGCAGCGAGAGGATCACCTTGGGGTCGACGTCGAGGGCGACATGGAGATCGATCGGGCCACCACATCCCGCCTCGGGATGGAGGTCCACCTCCCAGGACTGGCGCAGCGAATAGGTCTCCACGAAGTGACGCTCGTCGTGGACGTGGAACCCGTGCTCGGTTGCATGCTCTTTCAGATCGGTGACGAACCCGGCGATGTCGACTGACATTGGAATCGAGGTTATTGGAGTGCGTGGTCAATTGACAGCGGGTCAGCGTCCTCGTCTCCGCCAACCGACGACCAGACCGGCCAGAAAGGCGACCAGGGCGGTCCGGGGCGCACCGGCCGGTGGTTCGGCCACCAGCACCTGAGGGTCCTCGCTGTGAAGCCGCCCCGGGGCGGGCGCCGTGTCCTCGTGCAGCCGGTCCGAGTACACCTTGGTCACCTCGGCGCCGAACAGGAACACGGCGGCCAGGAAGTAGGCGAGGAAGATCACCGCCACCAGCGAGCTGGTGAATCCGAGCGCGGTCGGCTCACCGGCGCTCTGGAAGAACAGCCCTGCCCCGTAGGCCGCGGCGAGGAAGACCACCGAGGTGAACGCACCGCCGACCCAAACCGCCCGCCACCGGACCCTGATCGCGGTCATGGTCTGGAAGACGAGGGCGAAGACCAGGGAGAGGAGGAACAACGACGCCACCGGGGTCAGGATGCCGACCGTCTCGTGGGCGGCGGCCAGCGATTCGGGGAGAAGTGTCCCCACGAAACGCCATATGGCGTTGAGACCCCAGGTTGCGATCAGCACCAAACCCAGACCGAGCGCCCAGAGGAAGGCGATGCCCCGGGTCCGGATCGTGGCCATGATCCCGCTCACCTCCTCTTCGGGGACATCGAAGATGTCGTTGAGGTTTCGCTGCATCTCGAGGAAGAGACCCGAAGCGGTCCAGAGCAGGAGGACACCGCCGATGATGGCCGCGGTGTCGGCGGTCGCCGTGGCCGAGGTGATCACCGAACCGATGGTCTCGGCGACCTGCTCGCCCGCCACCCCTTCGATGGCGTCGCGGATCTCCAACTGGGCCTCGGCCCGGCTTCCGAGGAACGCCCCGAGCACGGCGATCAGGATCATGAGGAGCGGTGCCAGGGCGAACACCGTCCGGTAGGCGATCGCCGCCGACATGCGCGAGGCGCGGTCGGCACCGAACTCCCGGGCCGCACCGGCCAGGATCTGGGCCGGTGTCCTGGCCCATCCCGGGAGCCTGGCGATGATCCGGTCGATCACAGGGGCAGGGTATCGCTGCTTTACACTCGGCCCGAGTGAGTCATCCCTTCGCGCCACCCATCGAGACGATGGAGGCCAGGACTTCCGAGAAGTGGCCCAAGGGCGAATACCTCTATGAGCCGAAGTGGGACGGTTTCCGCTCTATCTCGTGGTCGCGCCCGGAAACCCGTATCGACTCCAGGAACCAGCGGCCCCTGCTCCGCTACTTCCCCGAGCTCGCCCCCGCCCTCGATCAGCTCCCCGCCGGCACCGTGGTCGACGGTGAGATCGTGGTGGTGGTCGACGGAGTCACCGACTTCGACGCTCTGCAGCAGAGAATCCATCCCGCCGCCTCCAGGATCGAAAAGCTCTCCTCACAGACCCCGGCGGAGATGGTCGCCTTCGACCTGCTCGCCGATGGCGGGACCGACCTCAGGGAGCGCCCCTTCACCGAGCGACGGGAGCGGCTGGTCGAGCTGTGCGAGAAGCTGGGAGATCCCTGGCACCTCACCCCGCAGACCGACTCCGAAGAGGTGGCGAAACGATGGTTCGACGAGTTCGAGTCGGCCGGCTGCGACGGGATCGTGGCCAAGGTGCCCGGACTCTCCTACCAGCACGGGAAGCGGGCGATGACCAAGATCAAGCACCGGCGCACCGTCGACTGCGTGGTCGGGGGCTTCCGCGAGCACAAGGACGGGGGCAAGATCGGCTCGTTGCTCCTCGGGCTCTACGACGAGCGGGGTGAGCTCCACTTCATCGGGCACTGCTCCGGTTTCGGCGACTCCGACCGCGTCGAGATATTCGAGAGGTTCAAGGGGCTGATGAGCGACGACAGCTTCGGCGTGGAGGCCAGGGCGCCGGGAGCGCAGAGTCGCTGGTCCGCCGACAAGGACCTGGCCTGGACCCCGGTGCAGGCAGGGGTCGTGGTCGAGGTCAGCTACGACCAACTGGAGGGGGACCGATTCCGCCACGCCACCAGGTTCCATCGGTGGCGCCCCGACAAAGACCCGCTGCAATGCACCATGGGGCAACTGGAGCGCCCCGAAGGCCCCGGGTTCGAAGCGGTGGTGGCCTCGTGAGGGGTCGGGTCGGGGCGAGGGGTCTCTCAGGGTGTTCCCTGATTGAGGACGGACCACGGTCATGGTCGACTGGCCCGGTGCGAAGAAGAAGCGTGTCGTGACGATCCTCTCGGTCTCGGGTCTCACCCATGACTATGGCGAGGTCGTCGCTCTCCGGGACCTTGCCCTCGAGGTGCCGAAGGGGGTCACCGGTCTGGTCGGGGCCAACGGGGCGGGGAAGACGACCCTGCTCCGGCTCATGCTCGGACTGCTCCATCCCACCTCGGGGTCGATGCAGGTCCTGGGCCACGACCCGCAGACAGACCCCCTCACGGTGCGCTCCCGGATCGGGTACATGCCCGAGGGCGATTGCCTGCCCAAGGACCAGACCGCGGCCGACTTCGTCTCCTATGCAGCCCAACTGGCGGGCATCCCGGCCCGAGAGGCGAAGCGACGCTCGTCGGAGACCCTGTTCCTGGTCGGGCTGGAGGAGGAGAGGTTCAGGTTCCTCGGCGACTTCTCCACCGGGATGCAGCAACGGGTCAAGCTGGCCCAGGCCATCGTGCACGACCCCGATCTCCTCCTGCTCGACGAGCCTGCCTCCGGTCTCGACCCCGAGGGCCGGGTCCAGATGCTCGCCCTGATCAAGCGTTTGGCCGCATTCGAGGTCAGCGTGATCGTCTCCTCCCATGTGCTCACCGACATCGAGCAGACCTGCGACTGGGTGGTCATGCTCGATGCCGGTCGTCTCCTTCGATCCGGCCCGCTCCAGGGATTCGAGAAGCTGGGAACCGTCCTGGTCGAGGTGCTGGAGCGCCCCGAGGAAGTGGCGTCGAGGATCAGGGACCAGGGCTTGGAGGTCGTCGTCGACGGCCGCCGTCTCATGGTCGGTCCGGGGGACGAGGGAATCGAGCCGATGGTCGTGGCCGCCGCCGCCGCCACCGGGGCCGGTTTGGTCCGGATGATTCGCGGCTCGGCCTCTCTCGAGGACCTTTTCATGACCCAGGAGACCGCCCCGTGACCGACCAGGTTCTCTACGACCGCGGCTACCGCACCTACGACGGGCCCCGTCTCGGTCCAGGCGGGGCGCGACGAGCCGTCTACAAGGACGGGGTGCGCCGGGTGCTCGGGCTGGGACGAAAGGCACGGCTCAAGGTATTCCCCTGGAGCCTGATCGCCATCGCCCTCATCGCCGCCGCGGTCTTCATCGGAATCCACTGGGCGATCGGCAACATCGAGGAGAGCCTGCGCGAGGGAGCGCCCACCTATGGCGACCTGTTCGACTTCTACTCCGGGATCTCGCTCCTCTTCATCGCCCTGGCCGGCCCGCAGCTCCTGATCCCGGACCGGACCAAGGGTGTCCTCTCGGTGTACTTCTCCCGGCCGCTCACGGTCGACGGGTACCTCACCGCCAAGATCGGTGCCTTTGCCACCGTGGTCGGTGCCTTCTACCTGGTCCCCCAGGTGGTCCTCCACCTGGGTCTGGCCGTGATCGCCACCGAGGGCTTCCTCCCCTATCTGGGCGGCCATCTCGACATCCTATGGAAGGTGCCGGTGACCACCCTGGCCTTCATCGCCCTGCACGGGGCGGTGGTGTTCGCTCTGTCCTCGGTGATCGATCGAACCGGTATCGCCGCCGCCTCGTTCCTGGGCACCCTCTTCGCCGGCGGCGCCATCGCGGGCAGGGTGGCCGAGGCCTCCTTCCCCGGTGCCAGGTTCGCCTCGCTGCTCGCCCTCGACCATC
>DATHUL010000082.1:0-3045 GCA_035462285.1 Acidimicrobiia bacterium | reverse complement strand
GACACGCCTCTGGCGCGGCGGATCTTCGAAGGTGTGGTCGCCGGCGTTGGCGGTTACGGCAACAGCATCGGGATTCCCACGGTTGGCGGCGAGATCGTGTTCGACGAAATTTACTCGGGCAATCCGCTGGTCAACGTGATGTGCCTCGGCATCCTCCGCCGTGAACAGCTGGTGTTGGGGACTGCCGGCACACCAGGGACGGTGGCGGTCCTCCTGGGCCGGGCGACGGGACGCGACGGCATCGGTGGAGCGTCGGTCCTGGCCTCCGCCTCCTTCGACGACGAGTCCCAGGAGAAGCGTCCCAGCGTCCAGGTCGGCGACCCCTTCGAGGAGAAGAAGCTGATCGAGGCCTGTCTCGAGCTGTACCAGCGGGGGCTGGTGGTCGGGGTCCAGGATCTGGGCGCGGCCGGTCTCTCCTGTGCCACGTCGGAGCCGGCCGGGCGGGCCGGGGTCGGCATGGACGTCGACCTCGACGCGGTGCATGTCCGGGAGAGCGGCATGACCGCCCCCGAGCTGCTCATGTCCGAGTCCCAGGAGCGGATGATGGCCTTCGTCTCCCCCGAACTGGTCGACGAGGTCCTCGACGTGGCCTCGAAGTGGGAGATCGAGTCGGCCGTGGTCGGGTTGGTGCAAGCCGGAGAGACCCTCACCGTCAGACACCAAGGGGAGGTCGTGGCGGAAATGCCCGCGGCATCTCTGGCCGACGATGCCCCGCTCTACCAGCGGCCGATGCGGCGTCCCGCCTGGATTGACGATCTGTGGGCCGTCCCGGCCGGTGGGATCTCCCAGCCACCCGCTGATGCCCTCCTCCGACTCCTCGACGACCCGGCCATCGGGTCCACCGCCTGGGTCCACGAGCAGTACGACCACATGCTCTTTCTCAACACCGTGCTCGGGCCGGGCGGGGACGGTTCCCTGCTCCGGATCCGCGGCACCGACAAGGGGCTGGCGGTCTCCACCGACGGTAACGGCCGGCTCTGCCTGCTCGACCCGCGGGCAGGCGGCGCCCGGCTGGTCTTCGAAGCCGCACTAAATGTGGCGGTCACCGGGGCGAGGCCGTTGGCGGTGGTCGACAACCTCAACTTCGGCAACCCGGAAAAGCCCGAGGTGATGTGGCAGTTCCGGGAAGCGGTCGAGGGGATCTCGGAGGCATGCGAGGCCCTGGGCATCCCGGTGGTGGGGGGAAACGTCTCCTTCTACAACGAGACCGACGGGATCGACATCCATCCCACCCCGGTGGTGGGACTGCTTGGGCTGGCCGAACCGATGCCGGCGCCCCCGCCGCGACTGTCGCGAGCAGCCGCAGGCATGGAGATCTGGGAGATCGGGATGCCGCCCACGCCCAACCTGGCCGGCTCCGCCGCCCAGCGTGTGCTCCAGGGCATCCTGACCGGCCGACCCACCCAGCCCGATGCGGAGATGGCGAAGTGGGTGGTCGCAGTTGCCGCCGACCTGGCCCACTCGGCGCCGGTTCTCCACGACATCTCCGACGGAGGGCTGGCGGTGGCGGTGGCCGAGGTGTGCATCGCCTCCGGAGTGGGGGCGACCATCGAGGACCCCGACACCGATCTCCTCTTCTCCGAAGACCCGCATCGCATCATCGCCGTCTTCGCTCCCGGGTCGGTCGATCTCCCGGAGGGGCCGGCTCGCCGGGTCGGGGTGATCGGGGGGCGGACCCTGATCCTGGGCCGGTCCGAGCCCATCGCCCTCGACCTCCTCGCCCAGACCCACCGCAACGCCATCCCCCGTCGGATGGCCGGGGCCTGATCCCGCGCAGCTTGGGACACGGGGCCACGAGGCCGTAGCATCTCCTTGTGGCCAGAAGTATCGGGATACTCACCGCCGGGGGCGACAGCCCCGGGCTGAACGCCGCTATCCGGGCGGTGGGCAAGGCGGCGCAACGCGCCTACGGAATGCACGTGATCGGGTTCAAGGACGGGTTCCTCGGCCTGATGCAGAACCGGTTCGTACGTTTCGACTCCGACTCCCTGTCCGGGATCCTGACCAAGGGCGGGACCGTCCTCGGCACCAGCCGGGCCAAGGTGGACAAGATGCAGATGGGCGACGGCAAGAAGATGGACATGCGCTCGCTGATGCGGGACGTGGTCGACCAGCACGATCTCGAGGCCCTGGTCGTGCTCGGCGGCGACGGCACGATGCGCAATGCGCTCAAGCTCGAAGACGTCGGCATCAACGTGCTGGCCCTCCCCAAGACCATCGACAACGACGTGACCGGGACCGACGTCACCTTCGGGTTCGACACCGCGATGGGGATCGCCACCGAGGCGATCGACCGGCTCCACTCCACCGCCCACTCGCACCATCGGATCATCCTGGCCGAGATCATGGGGCACGAGGTGGGCTGGCTCGCACTCGGCGCCGGTCTCGCCGGTGGCGCCGACGTGATCCTCATCCCGGAGATCCCATACGACATCGAGGCTGTCGCCGCCTCGATCCAGGCCCGGAAGGCGGCGGGCAGCGCCTTCTCCATCGTTGCGGTCGCCGAGGGCGCCTACTCCAAAGACGATGCCAGGGCCCGCTCCGCCATCCTCACAGCCCTGGAGACGGCTGAGGGCGAGGGACGCAACGAGCTGAAAGGGCAACTGGCTGCGCTGGAGAAGGGGGCGCGCACCGAGAAGCTGGCGGTTGCGCTGGAGCAGGCGACCGGTCTGGAGTCGAGGGTGACCATCCTCGGCCATGTCCAACGTGGCGGCACCCCGTCACCGGCCGACAGGCTTCTCGCCACCAGACTCGGCACCGCCGCCGCCTCCTACATCGCCGACGGTCTTCACGGCGTCCTGGTGGCGGCGCGGGGTCAAGCGGCCGAGCCGGTGCCGCTGAAGGAGATCGCCGGGGTCACCAAGTTCGTTCCCCTCGATCATCCCTGGGTCGATTCGGCCCGTAGCCTGGGCATCGTCCTCGGCGACTGACCCGCCGGGCTCCTACCCTGACCCGATGACACTTCTCGGCGCCGTCCTGGCCGGGGGCAGGAGTCTCCGCAGGGGTGTGGACAAGGCCGAGGTCGCCATCTCGGGACCCACCCTG
>DATHUL010000081.1:0-12879 GCA_035462285.1 Acidimicrobiia bacterium | reverse complement strand
GGCATGGCAGCTGACCGGCGACCCAAAGTGGAGGGATGGAGTGTTACGAGCTGCCCGATGGCTGGTCGAGGCCAACGATCGCAGCGTCGTCCTCTACGACTTCCACACCGGGGGGTGCTGCGACGGGCTCACTCCCAGCGGGCCCAACCTGAACCAGGGAGCCGAGTCGACCCTCGCTGCCCTCAGCGCCCTGCAGCAGGCGACCCGGGTCTGGCAGGAGCCCGTCGAGGTATGACGCCGGCCCCGGCCGGAATCCCTGGATAAGACCGGGCATCGGGATAGGCTCATCGGGTCCGGGCGACAAGGGTGGGGATCCTGGCAAGAGGTCGAACAATTCAGCAAACGAGCTCACTCGCCGTGACGCGGACGAGCGCATTTCTCCTCCCTGACCCGGCTCGGGTCATCACCAAGCCCTTCCTCCCGGGAGAGCACGTCTTCTCCAACGGTCAGTCGAGGGCCGAGATGATCATCGGGCGGGTCCTCGGTCTCGCCGAGACCGAGGTAGCGGACACTCTCGCCGCAACCCGTCTCGCGTTCCTGAATCGCCACGACGACATGGCCAAAGTGTTCCAGCGGAGCTTCGAGCAGGTGGTGGGTCATATCGAGCAGCCCGAGGACCTGTCCGAGGACCGGCGGATGCTGATCGGGGCCTAGTTCTCCCACGAGTACTCGATCGAGGCGGCCGCCTTGAACAACCCCTCCATCGTCCCCGCACCCGATCAATCCGGTCTCGAACCCGGCGAGCTCCGCTTCGTGATGAGTCTGCGCGCCATCGGCGAGGGGCACATCTCGTCAATCGAGTTTCGCTCCGGCGTGATCGGTCGCGACGGGGAGCCGAGGATCGACGATCCGGGCCCCCGGCCGGAGACCGGCGCACGGACCCTGTCGTTCTACGACAAGGGCTTCTTCACCAGCAGGTTGATGGAGCTCGGTGCCCTGAACGACATCTCCGGCCCGATCCTCGACGCGCTCTCCGAGCAGTTCACCATCGAGGAGGTGGAGGAGGCGATCCGCTCCCACAGCCGTCTTGCCGAACGACCGATCGCGTTCGAGACCATCCGGGTCATTCACTGGCTGGCCTCGTCGAACTACTCCCTGGACTTCGACCCCGACTCCCGGCTCTCGGAGCGGGTCATCTTCCCGGCGGGCCCCACCGAGAGCCAGGGCATGGAGGATGCGCGTTTCGTCCAGTTCACCGACGACGACGGAACGGGTCGCTACTTCGCCACCTACACCGCCTTCGACGGGTTCCAGATCCTCCCTCAGCTGATCGAGACTCCGGACTTCGTCTCGTTCCGGATAAGGACCCTGGGCGGGATTCGGGCGATCAACAAGGGGATCGCCCTGTTCCCCCGCAAGATCGACGGGCGTTTCGCCGCGTTGTCTCGCTACGACAACGAGAGCAACTACGTGATGTTCTCCGACACGGTCCGCTTCTGGGACCACGCGGAGAGACTCCAGGTCCCGAAGAGCCCCTGGGAGCTGGTCCAGATCGGGAACTGCGGCTCACCGCTGGAGACCGAGGCGGGTTGGCTGGTCATCACCCACGGGGTGGGGCCGATGCGGCAGTACTCGTTGGGAGCGATCCTGCTCGACCTCGACGACCCGCGCCAGGTCGTCGGTCACCTCGACGAGCCGATACTGGTGCCCGAGGAGGACGAACGAGACGGGTACGTGCCCAACGTGGTGTACTCGTGTGGGAGCCTGATTCACGGCGACCTGCTCGTCCTGCCCTACGGGTTCTCCGATCAGGCGACCCGGATCGCCACCATCCCGGTCGACGACCTGCTCGGCCGCTTGGCCGGCTAGCCGTCGACCAGGCGCCGGTAGAGCGACAGATACTCGCCCACCATCCTGGCCCGGTCGAACCGGTGCTCCACGGTGGCCCGGACCTGTTCCCGATCGAGCCGGGCGGATGAGCCGACAGCGGCCACCGCCGCATCGACCGACTCCACCATGAACCCGTTGACACTCTCCACCACGATCTCGGGCATCGATCCCCGTCGGTGGGTGATCACCGGTGTGCCGCAGGCCATGGCCTCGACCACGCTCAGCCCAAACGGCTCGTCGAAGTCGATCAGGTGGAGAAGTGCCCTGGCCCTGCCGAGCAGCTCCGCTCCCTGCTCCCGGGTCACCGCGCCCAGGTACCGGACCCGCTCTCCGTCGATGTGGGGCTCGACCTCCCGGTCGAAGTAGCCGAGGTCCTGGACGATCCCGGCCAGGACCAGGGGCAGACCGGCCTCCCTCGCCACCTCGATCGCGGTGGCGGTTCCCTTGTCCGGGTGGATCCTCCCGTAGAAGAGCAGGTAATCGTCGGGCTCGGGCTGGAGGGGGAACCGGTCCATCTCGATGCCGTGATGGATGGTCGCCGCGTAGTCGAGGGTGGGATGCCGGTCGGCCTCGCTGATCGCTACGTAGTGGGCCCCGTCGTTGTACTTCTGATAGACGGGAAGGATCTTCTCGGAGGAGAACCCGTGGATGGTGGTGACCACCGGGACGGCGACCAGCCGGCTGTAGGTGAGCGGCAGGAAGTCGAAGCTGTTGTGGATCAGGTCGAACTCACCGGCCCGCTCGAAGACCGCCGCGATGTGCAGGCACTCTTCGACCTTGGGGTCCAGGCTCGGGTCTTCGGAGTACCCGGTGGGGGATGTCCCGGCCAGGCGGGCGGTCGTGATCGAGTCGGCCGTGGCGAACAGGGTCACGTCGACACCGAGCGAGACCAGCCCGTCGGTGAGAAGCGAGCAGAACTGCTCCCAGGGTCCGTAGCGGCGGGGCGGGGTTCGCCAGGAGATGGGGGCGAGCACGGCCACCCGTAGTGGTGATCGTCGAGCCATACTGCGCAGCTTGCCACAGCTGCTCGCCCGATCTCTCGTCTTCGTCACCTCGGCCGCGATCCTCGTCCTCGAGATACTGGCCGGGCGGCTCCTCGCCCCCTACCTCGGGGTGAGCCTCGAGGTCTTCACCGGGATCATCCGGGTCATCCTGGCCGGGATCACGGTCGGCGCCTGGGCCGGGGGCCGGGCCGCCGATCGCGGGGACCCGCGTCGTCTCCTCGGGCCGTTACTGGTTGCCGGGGGGCTGACCGCCGTCGCCTCGCCCCTGATCGTCGACCTGGTGGGGCCGGCCACCTCCACCGGTCCGCTCTCGATCGTCACCCTCACGCTTGTCGGCTTCTTCGCCCCCGCCGCGGTGCTGGCGGCGGTCTCGCCGATCGTGGTCAAGATCCGGCTCTCCTCGCTCCAGGAGACGGGCTCGGTGGTGGGCACCTACTCCGCCCTCGGCACCGCCGGGGCGATCTTCGGCACGTTCGTGACCGGCTTCGTCCTCATCGCCGCCTTCCCCACCCGTCCCATCGTGATCGTGGTCGGCGCCGCCCTCACCTTGATCGGGGTGTCCCTTTGGGTGGGGCGCCGGGTATGGGGCGTGGCCGGGTCGGCCGGCGCCCTCCTCCTGCTGGTCTCGGGGCTTCTTGCCTTCGACGGGCCGTGCCAGTACGAGACCACCTATCACTGTGCCGTGGTCGAGGTCGACCCGGAACGGCCAACCGGGCGGCTCCTCGTCCTCGATCGTGGCCACAACAGCTATGTCGACCTGGCCGACCCCACCCATCTCGAGTTTCGCTACCTGAGGGTCATGGTCGATCTGATCGACACCGAGATGCCGCCCGGGCCCCTCGAGGTGGTCTCCATCGGCGGCGGCGGGTTCACCCTTCCCGGATACCTCGACGCCGTTCGCCCCGGCACGGAGCACCTGGTGCTGGAGATCGATGCCAGCCTGGTCGACATCGGGCGCAGGGACCTCGGCTTCGGCGAAGAGGTGGCCGAGGTCGTCGTCGACGATGCCCGACGGTCGATCGAGCTGGTCCCTGAGGACTCGATCGACGTCGTAGTCGGTGACGCCTTCACCGGTCTGACCGTGCCCTGGCACCTGACCACGGTCGAGTTCGTGGAGAAGATCGCGGCGCGCCTCTCCCCGGGTGGGGTCTACACCGTCAACGTGATCGACCGCGCCGAGCTCCGGTTTGCCAGGGCAGAGGCGGCGACCATGACCGAGGTCTTCGAGAACGTGGTCCTCTTCGCCCCACCGGGGCACGTGGCCGGTGCCCAGGGGGGCAACTTCGTCCTGGCCGGTTCGGACCAGCCGATCGACGTGGCTCGGGTCCAAGGAGCGATCGCCTCCCGGGGCGGGGTCGAGATCGGTGTGACGGGAGACGATCTGGCCCGCTTCATCGACCGGTCGCCGCCCTTGACCGACGACTTCGCTCCTGTCGACCAGATGCTGGGTGGGCTCTGAGCCCTCCATTCGCAGCGCTTCCTAAGATCGAAGCTCATGGCGGTGGTCGAGGTCAGGGGCCTTCACAAGCGTTACGGTGATGTCGCCGCTGTCGATGGGGTGGATCTCACCATCGAAGCCGGCGAGGTATTTGCGCTGCTCGGGCCCAACGGCGCCGGGAAGACCACCACGGTCGAGATCCTGGAGGGTCACCGCTCCGCCGACCACGGGGTCGTCACGGTCCTGGGGCTCGACCCGTCGACCGGAGGTCGTGAGTACCGGGAGCGAATCGGCATCGTCCTCCAGGAGGGATCGGTCGAACGAGAGCTGACCGTCCGCGAGGCCCTCGAGCTCTACGGGGCGATGTACCCCCGACGTCTCCGCTCGGGGGAGCTGATCGAGTTGGTCGGGCTGGAAGCCAAGGCCGACGCCCGTATCAAGACGCTCTCCGGCGGTCAGCAGCGTCGGCTCGAGTTGGCGTTGGGGCTGGTTGGCGATCCCGATCTCCTCTTCCTCGACGAACCGACCACCGGGTTCGACCCGTCGGCCCGACGCCAGGCTTGGGGGATCCTGGAAAACCTCACCTCGTTGGGCAAGACCATCCTCCTCACCACGCATTACATGGACGAGGCCCAGCATCTGGCCGACCGGATCGCCATCATCGACCGGGGTCGCATCGTGGCCGAGGGGACCCCGGACACCCTGGGCGGTCGCCAGGAGGGCGTGGTCAGCGTCAGGTTCGGAGCGCCGGCCGGGGTGCAGCCGGGTGAGATCCCGGTCGCCGGGCTCGAGGCCCGGGACGGCATCTTCCAGATCGACACCGATTCGCCCACCAAGGTCCTCTACGAGCTGACCGGATGGGCGGTGCAGCGCGGGATCGAACTCGACCACCTCGAGATGCGCCGCCCCACCCTCGAGGATGTGTATCTGGAGATGACCGATGCCGACTGACACGGTGGGGATGCGACGGCCCGGAACCGCAGAACTGGTCTGGCAGCAGTTCCGGCATCAGAACCGGATCTTCTGGCGCACCCCGATCGCGGCGTTCTTCACCATCGGGTTTCCCCTGATGCTCATCGTCCTCTTCACCGCCCTGTTCGGAATCGAGGCGGCCAAGTTCTTCACCCCGAGCCTCGCCGTCTTCGCCGCGGTGTCGGCCACCTACACCAACCTCGCCATCGGCACCGCCCTGGCCCGGGACAACGGGATCCTCAAGCGGGTCCGGGGCACGCCCATACCCCCGGCGGCCTATTTGGCCGGCCGGGTCCTCTCCGGGATCTACCTGGCCTTCATCGCCATCGTCTTGATGATGGGGACAGGGGTTCTCTTCTTCGAGATCGACGTGGTCCCCCGCGCCCTGCCCGCCGCCCTCGTCACGTTTCTCGTCGGTGTCGCCTGTTTCGCCGCCCTGGGCATGCTGGTGGCCGCGGTCTCACCGAGCGGGGATGCCGCTCCGGCGATCACCAACGCCAGCCTCCTCCCCATCGCCTTCATCTCCGACGTGTTCATCCCTCTCGAGGAGGCCCCGCAGTGGCTGGTGACCATCGGAAGCTTCTTCCCGCTCAAGCCGTTCGCGGTGTCCTTTCGCGACGCCTTCGACCCCAGCCTCAGTGGCGCCCAGTTCCACTGGCCCGAGCTGGCCTCGATGGCGGTCTGGGGAATAGTCGCCGCCTTCCTCGCCGTACGTCTCTTCAAGTGGGAGCCGGGCTCCGGATCGGGGTCGCGTGGCCGGGGAGGCGGGAGCGGAGCCGGGTCGGGGGCCGACTGATCGGGGGACATTCGGCTCCCCGGGATACCGCTACGATCCGCCGCCGTGCCCCTGCTCAGCGGTCCATTCCTCGCCATCTCCGCCCTCTTGGTGGTGGCGGGGTCGATGAAGGTCTACCGCCCCGAGTTCACGGTGGGTGCCCTGAGGGCGGCACGTCTCCCGGCCGGCCCGACCTTCGTCCGCGGCCTCGGCTTGGGTGAGCTCGTGGTCGGGATCGGGGCCATCGTCAGCGGCAGCCCGATCTGGGCGGCGGTGGTTGCGGTCTTCTACATCGGGTTCGCCGGGTTCGTCATCCATGCGCTTCGCAGCGGGATCCCCATCTCCAGCTGCGGCTGTTTCGGCAGTCCGGACACCCCGCCTAGTGTCGGGCACGTGGTGCTCAACTCGACGGCAACTGTCGTCGCCTTGGCGGTTGCGGCGGCCCCGATCGGCCCCTGGGGCGGTCTGCCCGGGGTGGATCCCGGAACCGCAGCCGCCTTTCTCCTCTTCTCCGGGGCCACCGTCTATCTCCTCTATGCGGTCGTCGACGTCCTGCCACAGCGGCCCACCAACGATCGAAGACTGTCGATCATCCCGCTCTCTGCCACCCGGAGCCCCGGCGATGAGTAGGACTCTGGTGCGGCGGGTCACCGAGATGGTGGACCGTCCGGTGAGCCGGCGTGGCTTCCTTCGTCGCCTCACCATGGGCGCCACGGCGTTGACCGTGGCCCCGCTCTTCTACGTGACCCGCCCGGTCACCGCCCATGCCGCCATCTGCTCCTGCTCCGGGTCGAGTTGCGACTGCGGAAACCTGTGTTGTGACGGCTACACCGAGTTCTGCTGCAGCATCTACGGAGAGAACACCTGTCCGGCGGGGACCATCCCGGCCGGGTGGTGGAAGGCCGACGGCTCGGGGGTTTGTGACAACGAGCAGGGGCCACAGCCCCGTTACTACCTGGACTGCAACATCTCCACCTGTGGCTCCTGTGGTTGTGGCGGCAGCGGGACTTGCGCCGGGGGATGTCAAGAGGGCACCAACTTCACCTGCGGATGTGCCAACGGCGACTGTCATCTGCGCAAGTCGTCGTGCACCCGCTTTCGCTACGGCCAGTGCAATCAGCACGTGAGCTGCGTCGGCCCCATCGTGTGCCGGGTGGTGACATGCACCCCGCCCTGGATCTGGGACGCCTCGTGCACCACGGCGTCCGCCACCGACAACAACACCCGCTTCCACAATGCGGCCTGTCTCAACCAGCCGGGTCTTCCCTCCGCGCTCCCGTCCGGTGTTCCGGTCAGCGGGGACTGGACCGGCGCCGGGCGCGACATGCCCGGAGTGTTCGCCAATGGGCTCTGGCATCTTCGACCCGCAGGCGGCGGTGACACCATCGTGTTCGAATTCGGTGGGCCGGGCGATCGGCCGGTGGTGGGTGATTGGAACGGGGACGGTGTCGACACCCCCGGGGTCTATCGCAATGGCATCTTCTATCTGCGCAATTCGAACAGCACCGGTGTCGCCGACATCGCATTCGCCTACGGGAACCCGGGCGACTCCCCGCTGGCAGGCGACTGGACCGGGAAGGGATTCGACTCGATCGGGGTCCATCGCGCCGGTACCTGGCTTCTGCGCAACTCGAACTCGAGTGGACCGGCCGACATCGGCTTCGACTACGGAAACCCCACGGATCGACCCCTGGTCGGCGACTGGGACGGCGACGGAGTCGACACCCCGGGTCTGTACCGTCACGACTCCTGGTACCTGCGCAACTCGAACACGACCGGCGTTGCCAACTTGACTTTCGTCTTCGGTGACCCGGGGGACACTGCGGTGACCGGGGACTGGGACGGGACCGGGACCGATACCCCCGGTATCGTCAGAACCCGCCGCTTCTATCTTCGAAACTCGAACTCATCAGGACCCGCCGACGAGGTGATCTGAGCATGACAGCCGTCCTCATCATCGAAGGCATCGCCATCATCCTCCTCGCCGTCTTGGTGGTGGGATTGCTCCGCAGCAACGCGGACGTGTTGCGGGCGCTGCACGAGTTGGGGGCCGGCGAGCCCGGGTCCGGGAGCGGAGGCCGACTCCGACGTCATCAGCACCAGGCCCCGGCCCGTGAAGGAGCCCCTCCAGACGTCGCCGGGTCGTCTCTGAGCGGGTCGGTGGTCCATCTCGGGTTGAGCGGCGCACCTCACTCGACCCTGCTCGCCTTTCTTTCCACCGGTTGCTCGGCGTGTATCGGGCTCTGGGACGGCTTGAGGACCGGGGTGGGCCGGATCGGGGCCGAGGACACCAGGTTGGTGGTGGTGACCAAGGGCCCGGAAGCGGAGAGCGAGTCGAGGTTGCGCGAGCTGGCTCCGGAAGGAGTGACATTGGTCCAGTCGACCGATGCCTGGACCGATTACCAGGTACCGGTGTCGCCATACTTCGTGCTGGTCGACGGCCCCTCGGGAGCCGTCATCGGCGAGGGGTCGGCGACCTCATGGGGCCAGGTGTCCTCGCTGATGAGCCAGGCGGTCGCCGATGCCAACTCGATACGTCGCGACCGTCTCGATAACGGCGAGTTCCGCGCTGATGCAGAGCTGCGCAAGGCCGGCATCCGCCCAGGTGATCCCAGTCTCTATCCGGAAGGCCCGCCCCGCGGCGGCGACGGGTGACACCGCGATGGTGAGATCGGCCGGGATCGAGGTCAGCGTCCCCTCCGGCTGGGAGGCGGAGATCTACCGCCGTGAGGCCGACTTCGCCCCCCAATCGGGCGAATCCGCGGCCACCCGCCCGGTGGTCCATCTCGGCACCTTCCCCCTGCCCCAGGGCCGGGGCGATTTCGGCTCCGGGGCGGTGGAGATCATGAACTCCGACGACCTGCTCATCGTGCTCTTCGAGTATGACCCGGGGTCGGCGGGCACTGCCCTGTTCGCACGAGCCGGCGTCCCCAGGGTCAGTGCAGACGACTTCGCTCCCAACAACATGCAACGACCGATCCAGGGGCAGTCGGGGGCCCAGTACTTCTTCAACCAGTCGGGCCGTGCCTTCTGCCTCTATGTCGTGCTCGGGGCCCACGCCCGACGCCAGGAGCTGGTACCCGAGGTCAATCAGGTGCTGGACGGGCTCCGGATCGACCCGGTTTGAGCGACCGCTACATGACCGGTCCAGATCGCCGCCAACACATCCCCTACTCCCGATCGGGGAGGACCGGTCTCGACCTGCCCACCAACGTCTTGGCCCGGTCCAGCGACCGGGGCTGAGACCGCCCGGTGCGAGACTCCGCCGCCAAGCGGCTCTCCACGCTGCACCGGGTCCTGTACCGGATCACAGGTGGGATGGTCGGCCGGCGGCTGGTCGACAACGACATGTTGCTTCTCACCACACGGGGCCGTGACACTGGCCGGGAGCACACCGTTCCCTTGCTCTACCTGCGGGATGGGGATTCTCTGGTGGTGATCGCCTCCTACGGCGGGCGCGACCGGCATCCCGAGTGGTATCTGAACCTGCTCGCCGAGCCTGCGGTGACGGCGCAGATCGGTCGGAAGCGAAGGTCGCTACAGGCCCGGACCGCCACCCGCGACGAGCGAGAGCGGTGGTGGCCCCGGGTGGTCGCCGCCTATTCCGACTACGCGGTCTATCAGGGACGCACCGACCGGGAGATCCCGGTGGTCATGCTCGAACCGCCGGGCCTGTCGTAGTCTCCGCCCATGTCCGTCGCCGACCGTCTCGCCGCCTTCGGGGTGACCATCTTCAGCGAGATGACCGCCCTCGCCCTGGAGCACGATGCGATCAACCTGGGGCAGGGCTTCCCCAACTGGGACGGCGCCGACTTCGTCAAGGAGGCGGCCCGGCGCTCCATGGAGGAAGGGGGGAGCGATCAGTACCCCCCGAGCCAGGGCGTGCCCGCCCTGCGTGAGGCGATCGCCGATCGCTACGGGCCCCTGTTGGGACGGACCCTCGACCCGGCGACCGAGATCACCGTCACCTGCGGCTGCACCGAGGCCCTGGCTGCGTCCTTCCTCGGTCTGGTCGACCCCGGCGACGAGGTGATCCTGATCGAGCCCTTCTACGACGCCTACCCGGTGTTCGTCTCCATGACCGGCGCGGTGCCCAGGTTTGTCATCCTGCGCCCACCGTCGTTCGCTCTCGACCTCGATGAGCTCCGGACCGCGTTCTCGGCCAAGACCAGGGCGATAGTGGTCAACAACCCGCACAACCCCACCGGCCGGGTTTTCACCGACGAGGAGCTCACCGTCATCGCCGCCCTGTGCGTCCGATACGACGTCATCGCCATCACCGACGAGGTGTACGAGGAGATGACCTACGAGTCGGTGCATCGGCGTCTCGCCACCTACGAAGGGATGTGGGACCGGACCCTCACCCTGTCCTCGATCGGGAAGACCTTCTCACTGACCGGGTGGAAGCTGGGCTGGGGGATCGCTCCGGCCGCGTTGACCGCAGGGCTCCGCTCCGCCCACCAGTTCCTCACCTTCACCACTCCCACCCCGGTGCAGCACGGGGCGGTGGCGGCGATGGCCGCACCCGGGAGCTTCTATGAGGATCTGAGGTCGGGTTATCTGAAGAAGCGGGACCTTCTCGCCGACGGTCTCGAGGCGGTCGGGTTCGAGGTCCACCTCCCCCAGGGGACCTATTTCATGATGGCCGGGTTCGACCGTTTCGGCTTCAGCGACGACCGCATCTTCTGTCGTCACCTGGTTGAGCAGGCTCGGGTGGTGGCCATCCCGCCCAGTGTCTTCTACCACCGTCCCGAGGACGGGTCGTCGCTGGTCCGCTTCGCCTTCTGCAAGGACGAGGCCCTCCTCACCGAGGCCCTGGACCGGCTGGCGGCGCTGGGCGGTTGAGTCTCACCCCGCCAGGGCCGGGATCACCTCACGGGCGAACAGGTCGAGGCTGGATGTGTCGTAGGCGGGATCGGGGAAGTAGATGATGGCGTAGGCCAGCCCCAACGCATCCCACTCCTGGAGCCGGGCGACGACTTGCTCCGGAGTGCCCGAGGCGTGGCGATAGAGCCGGGCCTGCTCGGCGGCCTTCTCCTCGGAGACGTGCTGACGCATCCGGGATTCGACCCAGGCGATCTTCTCCTCGACCTCGGGCTCGGTCTCGGCGCAGACGATGTTGAAGTTGGCCGACCTGACGATCTGGTCGAAGTCCCGGCCCAGATCACGACAATGCCCGGCCAGGACCTCGGACTTGTGGGCGAACAACTCGGGCTTGATCCCGAAGTTGGAGTACTGGGCGTGGCGGGCGACCACCCGGAGGGTGAGTTGCTCTCCGCCCCCGGCCACCCAGATCGGGATGTGCGGCTCTTGCACCGGCTTGGGCTGGTTGATCGCCCCGTTCAACCGGTAATGCTTCCCCTCGTAGTCGACCACGTCCTCGGTCCACATCGCCTTCATGATCTCGACGCCTTCCTCCAGCATCTTGATCCGGGGGGCGGGATCGAGGAAGGGGTAGCCGTAGCCGTCGTGCTCGTGCTCGTACCAGCCGGCCCCGATCCCCATCTCCAGCCGTCCCCCCGAGATGACGTCGATCGAGGCGGCCACCTTGGCCAGATACGAGGGCGGGCGATAGGTGTTGCAGGTGCACATCTGGCCCAACCGCACCGTCTCGGTGACCGCGGCCAGGGAGGCCATGAGGGCCTATGCCTCGTAGGTGACCTCCTGGGTGGGGGCAGGTGTCGTGTGGAAGTGGTCGTATACCCAGAGCGACTCGAACCCGTTCTCCTCGATGCGCCGGGCCACTCCGGTCATGGTCTCCCAGTGACGGCTTCGCTCGATCCCGGTCAGATCGAGACGCCATCCCTGGGGCACGAAAGCTCCGAATCTCATGTAACCGAGGCTAACGGGCCGGCCTGGGGCACCGAAAGCACGGCCGGACAAGCCATTTCGCGGTTTACACTGCATCGCTCCCCGAGAAACCCTGGGAGCGATGACCCCACCTTTCTTCGATCAGGGCCCCGACCGTGATGCCTGCGGCGTCGGGTTCATCGCCGCCCTGGATCGGGCTCCCAGCCACCGGATGACCAGTCTCGCCGTCGAATGCCTGGTCAATCTGGACCATCGCGGGGCCCGAGCCGCCGACGGGACCGGCGACGGGGCAGGTCTTCTCACCCAGGTCCCGCACCGTCTCATCAACCGTGAGCTGAGGGCACACGGTCTCGACGTCCCACCGGAGAGTCTCGGGGTGGTCATGTGCTTTCTCTCCCCGACCGAGGCGGCCGCCTCCCGCTCCATCGTCACCGAGGCGATCGAGGGCGAGGGGATGAGCGTGCTCTACTGGCGCTCGGTTCCCACCGATCCCTGGGTGCTCGGGGACCATGCCCGTGACGTGCTCCCCCTGATCGAGCAGGCCATCGTCACCGGCGCCGCAGAGGGGGCCGACTTCGAGCGCTGTCTCTATCTGGCCAGGAAGCGAATCGAGCGAGAGGCGCCCCCAGGCCTGTCGATACCGTCGGCGTCCTCCCGCACCGTGGTTTACAAGGGGCTGTTCACCGCCTCCAAGATCGCTCACTTCTACCGGGACCTGGGCGACGCGGATTACGAGACGGCCTTCGCCATCTTCCACCAGCGCTACTCGACCAACACCTTCCCGTCATGGGACAACGCCCAGCCCTTCCGCACCCTGGCCCACAACGGCGAGATCAATACCATCCAGTCCAACCGCTCATGGATGGTGGCCCGGGAGAAGGCGGCGACGCCGGGAGTGTGGGGCGATCGTCTCCCCGATCTGTTCCCCTTCCTCCAGCCGGGGATCTCCGACTCGGGAAGCCTGGACAACGTCTTCGAACTGCTGATGCGAAGCGGCCGCTCGTTGCCACATGTCAAGGAGATGCTGATCCCTGCCGCCTGGGAGAACG
>DATHUL010000080.1:0-7331 GCA_035462285.1 Acidimicrobiia bacterium | reverse complement strand
CGACGGTGGTGGTGAGGGTGGTCGAGATCGCGGTCAACGCACCGAGGACGATGGCCATGGTGTGGCCGGAGCGTCTCCCCACGACCAGGAACATCGAGCCGAGGGCGAGGAAGGGGATGTTGAGGATCGCCCCGAACAGATAGAACGCCCGGTAGAGCGGCCCGGACCAGCCCACGGCGAGCCCGAGGTAGAAGGCGAGGGTGGCGACGGCGAACATGGTCATCCCGGTGCCGAATGCGGCGATGTGGGGGCGGGGACGTCTCCGGTAGTCGAGCCACAGGTCGGCCGAGAAGCCGAGGGCGGCCAACGCGGCGAGCAGGGCCAGTGCCGAGTCCATGACCGGGGAAGGCTAGGTGGTGATCGGACCGATCAGGTCGTCTTGGCGAAGATACGGGCGTCGCTGGCCCGCACCCGGGCGGTCTGACCTATCCGGTACACCGGCTGTGGGCCGATTCGGGCCCGGACCCTGGTTCCGCCGTGCAGGGCCAGGGTGACCAGTTGGTCGTGACCGAAGAACTCCGACCCGGCCACCACCGCGTTGGGGGTCTCGCCCAGCGAGATCTGAACGTTCTCAGGTCGGATGATCACCGACACCGGGCCGTGCAGCGGTGTCTCGAACCGCCCGATCGGGGTGTCGACCAGACCGTCATGCGCCTCGGATTCGAGCACGTCGGCATCCCCGAGAAACTCGGCGATCCAGGGATCCGCCGGATTGGAGTACAGATGCGCCGGGGTGTCCGCCTGGAGCACCCGGCCCTCCCTCATCACCGCCACGATGTCGGAGGTGGCCAGGGCTTCCTCCTGGTCGTGGGTGACGAACACCGCAGTGGTCCTGGCCTCGGTCAGGATCGACCGCAACTCGCGTCGCACCCGATCACGAAGACCGGCGTCGAGGTTGCTGAACGGCTCGTCGAGGAGGATCACCTCGGGGCCGGGGGCGAGGGCGCGGGCCAGAGCCACCCGTTGCTGCTGGCCACCGGAGAGCTCGTTGGGCATCCGGCTTTCCAGCCCGGTCAGCCCGACCAGCTCCAGCACCTCGCCGACCCGGGTCTCCCGGTCTCCCTTGGGGAGCCCGTAGGCGACATTGGCCGCAACGCTCATATGGGGGAACAAGGCGTAGTCCTGGAACACCATCCCCACCCTCCGTCGTTCGGGTGGGACGAAGACGCCGGGGCCGAGAACAGTCCTTCCGTGAATCTCGACGGTGCCATGTGCGGTCTCGAACCCGGCGATGACCCGCAGAGCAGTGGTCTTCCCACAACCGGAGGGTCCGAGCAGGGTGACGACCCCGCCCTCCCAGACATCGAGGCTGAAACCGTTGAGCGCGACCGCGTCGCCGAACGACTTGGTCAGGTCCCGTGCCCTAATTGCCAGCCGATCGGTCGCAGCGCTCACATCACCGCGAAGGGTGGCACGTGGCGCGACGCCAGGCCAACCCCGTGATAATCGGTGGATGGAACCGGTGACGGTGCAGTTCTACAAGAACCCACGGGTGCTCCATTGGGGATTCGCCGGCTATCTGTTGGGCGAGGACGAGCACGGTCACTGGGTCGGCCTTCCCGAGGGGAGTGACCGCTGGAAGGGGGAGACCAAGCAGGGGCCGACCGGGGAGGACGCGGTCCTGTGCCTCCCCCACCAGGGTTGGTGGGTTCTCCACTACAACGGACCGGTGCGACCGATCTCGCATTTCGTCGACATCGCCACCCAACCCGGCTTCGGCGAGGGGTGCTTCGAGATGATCGACCTCGATCTCGACGTGGTGGTGCGGGCCGACGGGACGGTCGAGATCGAGGACGAGGACGAGTTCGAGGTCAATCAGGTGACTCTTGGCTACAGCCCGGACGTCGTCGAGAGGGCCCGGGCGGAGACCGATCGGGTCGCCGGGCTGCTGCAACGAGGCGAGGAGCCGTTCTTCGAGGTCGCCGCTCGCTGGCTGCAGGTGGTCAGCTCCGGCTCGTTTCCTCACCGCGGGCCTCGATGAAGCTGAATCGCCCGTCTGCCTCGAGGACGGCGAACTCGACCCGGCTCAGGTCGGCGATGCCTTCCATGCGGGCAGCTTCTTTCAGCTCGTCGAGCGTCACCCGCTCCTGTTCCAGGCGAGAGGTCAACGGCTCGCCGGAACGGAGCACGATCACCGGCTCGCTGGCGAGAACCCGGTTGGCCGTCCGGGAGCGGCGTCCCCAGTGGTCGGCGGCCAGAGTCCAGAGGACGAACACCGACACCGCGATCATGGCCCCGGTCATCGACATGTCCTCCTGGGTCACTCCCTGTTGCACGAAGTCGCCGAGGATGACGATCAGAAGCAGGTCGAGCGGGGTCAGCTCGGCCAACGATCTCTTCCCGGTCCCTCTGATCACGATCCAGAGAAACCAGTAGATCACGGTGGCGCGGACGAAGAGCTCCATCAGATCCTCCTCAGGGCATGACCCAGGTGGTGAAGTCGACCGACGCCCGTCTCTCGCCGGCGACCTCCAAGACGACCGATCCCGATCTGGCCCACTGGACCGCAGGTTCCAGCCGGGCGTCGAGCTCGATGTGGTGACTGCCCTGCTCCGGTGGCACTTCGAATTCCCACCAGGTCCACTCCCCGGTGGCGGACGAGCTCGCCGGGGTGGGACTCAGCCCGTTCAGGTCGAACATGGCCAGGTATGACGTGGTCAACCCCACCGTCACCGTCTCGGGCAGTGGGGAGCCGTCGGTCGTCGAGATTTCGGCGCTCCAGGGTGTTGCCAGCCCGGCCCTGCTCATCTCGGTGTGCGTCACTTCCAGCACGAAGTCGTCGCCCGACGAGGCGACGGTCCCGGTTCGGACACCGAGCAAGCCGAGGGCGGCAGCCAGCACGATCAGCGCGACCAGCGTGGTGGAGGCGGCATGAAACCGGCGCTCCCACCGATTCCAATGCTCGGGCGGCTCGTCGGGGATCGTCGAGCCCTCGGGGTTGGGGGAGCCCAGATCGGTCGGCACTCCTTCCATGGCCCGGGGGGTTTACCCTCGGGAACAGGTTCCCTAACCGCCGGCGAGACAGGTGATCGCACCTCCTCTGTGGTTTGAGGCCTGGTCCCGGGGGGAATCGTTGCCCGATCATGACCATCGTCGACTCGATGTCGCTCGCCGCCGAGGCCGGTCTTCACTACGTCGCCGAGGAGACGCCGGGCCTGAAACGGGTGCGGCGGGGACGGGGGTTCTCCTACCTCGCCCCGGACGGGACGACCGTCAACGGGCGGGACCGGGAGCGGATCGAGTCGCTGGTGATCCCGCCGGCATGGGACGACGTCTGGATATCACCGGACCCTGCCGGCCACATCCTGGCCACGGGATACGACCGCGCCGGGAGAAAGCAGTACGTCTATCACCCGACCTGGGAACAGGTGAGAGACGAGGCGAAGTTCGAGCGGATGGGAGAGTTCGGTCGTCGACTGGCCCGGCTCCGCCGCCGGATCGACGCCGATCTGAGAGAACCCGGGCTCTCCCGGGAGAAGGTGACCGCGTTGGCTGTGGCGGTCCTCGACCGGACTCTGATCCGTGTCGGGAACCGAAAGTACGCCGACGAGAACGAGGCCTATGGGCTGACCACTTTGACCTGTGAGCATGTCGAGGTCGACGGATTCCATGTCCATCTCGATTTCGCCGGCAAAGGTGGCGCCGACCACCAGCTCGTCTTCCGTGACCGCCGGCTCGCCTCACTGATCGCCAGGTGCCAGGAGCTCGAAGGTCAGACACTGTTCGGCTACGAGACCACCGACGGTGTGACCTCGATCACCTCGACCGACGTCAACGGCTATCTGGCAGACACCATGTCGGGCCCGTTCACCGCCAAGGACTTCAGGACCTGGGGGGCGAGCACCGCGGTGTGCGAGAGCCTGGCGACGAGCCGGAGGGACGAGGACGAGGAGACCAGGCTGCTTCGCGCCATCGACCTCACCGCGGAGAAGCTGGGCAACACACGCGAGGTGTGCCGGAGCTCCTACCTCCACCCGGTGATCCCCGAGTCGTTTCGGGACGGGACTTTTCAGGAGGCGTGGTCCAGGTCGCGGAGCGGCACCTGGCTGGGCCGGTCCGAATCAGCGGTCAACCGGCTGATCGCAGCGAAGACCCCCGCAGACCGACCGGTTTGAGCCGGTGTGTCCCGGGGTATCGGACCATCACACCAACCAGGAGGAATCCCATGACTGCAAGTCAGGCCGCATCCATTCTCGAAGAGCTGGTCGAGACGCTCGAAGACGGGCGAGAAGGATTCAAGAAGGCTGCCGACAAACTGGAAGACGACGGGCACCACCAGTTGGCCGAGACGATGGCTCGCTACTCGGACCAGCGGGCTCGACTCTCCAACGAGCTTCGCCAGATCGCCCTGGCCGACGGAATCGACGTCGAGGACAGGGGCACCGTCGCCGCCGCCCTTCATCGAGGGTGGATGTCGATCGCCGACGCCGTCAGCGGCGACGACCCCCATGCCGTGCTGGCTGTCGCCGAGAGCGGCGAGGACCACGCCGTTGCCGAGTTCGAGAAGGCGCTCGCAAACGACGACCTCCCCGCTTCGTGGCGCCCGGTCATCACCGCCCAGGCCGAGGCGGTCAGGTCGGCCCACGACGACGTGCGCGCCCTCCGCGACCAGTTCCGGAACGACAGCGGGTCATGGTCCAACACGGGCTGACTCTCTCCAGTGAGGAACACTCACCGCAGAAGCTGATCGAGATCGCGGTCGCCGCCGAGGAGGCGGGATTCGACTTCGTTTCGATCTCCGATCACTTCCACCCCTGGATCGGCGAGCAAGGGCACAGCCCCTTCGTCTGGTCGGTCCTGGGGGCACTGGCCTCCGCCACCGAGAAGCTCGAGGTCGGGGTGGGAGTCACCTGTCCCACCGTGCGCATCCACCCGGCCATCAATGCCCACGCCGCCGCCACGGCAGCCTGTCTCCTCGAGGGGCGGTTCACCTGGGGTGTGGGTAGCGGGGAGGCGCTCAACGAGCATGTGCTCGGCGATCGTTGGCCCCCGGCCGATGTCCGGCTCGAGATGCTCGAAGAGGCAGTCGAGGTCGTCAGAAAGCTGTGGCAAGGAGACAGCGTCACCCATCGCGGTCGTCACTACACCGTTGAGGATGCGCGCATCTTCGATCTGCCCGACCAGCTTCCCCCGATCGTGGTGTCGGCCTTCGGGGAGAAGGCCGTGTCCCTGGCCGCCCGCATCGGGGATGGTCTGTGGATCACGGGGCTCGACTCCGAGGGCATCGACCAATACCGGGAGGAGGGTGGGAAAGGCCCGATTTGGAGCCAACTCTCGCTGTGCTGGGACCCCGACCGGGCCACTGCCGTCGACCGCGCCTTTCGGCTATGGCCCAACACCGCTCTAGCCGGCCAACTCGCCCAGGACCTGCGCACGGTGGGACACATGGAGCAGGCAGTCGAGATGGTCTCCGCCGAGGACATCGAGAAGGCACTCCCCTGTGGGCCGGATTCCGGGCCGATCATCGAATCGATCGAGAAGGCGGCCGCAGTCGGAGTGGATCACATCTATCTTCATCAGATCGGCGACCCCACAGCCGGGTTCATCGACTTCTGGCGGGACGAGATACGACCTGAGCTGGGAGACGGTTCCGGAAGCGAGTAGACCGGGTCAGGGCAATGATCCGATCGTTGGTCGCCGCGGCCGACAACCTGGCAGGCTGAGAGTCTCGAGTTTGGTGACGCCCGCAATCCGATGAGCAGCCCTCGCCAGTCTTTGGGCGCTGCGCTCTGGCGGCTCTCCGACCTGGTCCGGGCGGATGAGCGACGACGCTCGTTCCGGGCCAAGGCCTATCGGAGGGCGGTCTGGTCTCTCGACGACCTCTCTCCCGATTTGACCGACCCACCCGAGATGATGTTGGCGGTGCCCGGAATCGGGCCCGGAGTGCTCAGGCTGATCGAGGAGCACCGGTCGGACGGCCGCATCGCCGCCCTGGAGCAACTCGACCGGCAGTATCCCCGCGAGGTCGCCGTGCTGCGGAGGCTGCCCCGGATGACACCGACCCTGCTCCGCTCGCTCAAGGGAGAGCTTGGAGTGGACGGGCGGAACGATCTGATCGCTGCGGTGGAGAGTGGCGCGGTCGAGTCGCTGCGAGGTGTCGGATCGGCCACCGCGGAACGGTGGGCCCGAACCCTGGAGATGGCCCCTTCGACTAGATCCGTGCCCGCATTCCAGGCCGCCGCCCTGGCCGAGTCGCTCCGTCGTCATCTGTCCAAGCACCTGGGAGGGCAGACCTGGGTGGCCGGATCGGTGCGCCGACTAGACGAGTGGGTGGAGACGCTCGACCTGGTCTCAGAAGTGGGGGACGAGGCCGAAGCGAGTCGGTTCCTGGAACAGACGGCGGTCGCTCGCCATCTCGGCCACGACGGGGAGGGGGTGGCAATGCTCGAGTCGCACGAGGGTGTCGAGGTCAGGGCCCACCTGGCGGTCCACGATGAAGCGGGCGCCGCTCTCCTCGAGGCGACCGGCCCGCCCGAGCATGCCGCCGCCCTGCTCTCCGGGATCGACGCGGGCGGATTGACCGAGCCCGAGATCTATCAACGCAGCCGTCGGGTCTGGGTCCCGCCGCCCGCTCGGGCCCTTCCGACGGACAGGGCGGCCGCCGTCGTCCGGCTCGAACATATCCGGGGAGACCTCCATCTCCACACGGATCGGTCACCGGACGGGCGGATGAATCTGAGCGACGTTCTAGATGAGGCGGTGGACCGTGGGTACGAATACCTTCTCATCACCGACCACACCTCGGGTCTTCGCTTCGGTGGGCTCGACGCTCAGGGTCTGATCGAGCAGCGCGCCGAGATCGACCAGGCCCGGTCCCGCTTCCCCGGCCTGGTGGTGCTGCACGGAGCCGAGCTCAACATCGACCGGGACGGGGGGCTCGACGTGGACGACGAGACACTTGGCCTTCTCGACATGGCGGTGGCCGGCATCCACTCCCATTTCGACCTCGACCGGGCGGAGCAGACCGCCCGAGTGTTGAGCGCGCTGCACCACCCGACGGTGCGGATCCTGGCCCATCCCACCGGAAGACGAATCGGGATTCGACCCCCGCTCGACCTCGACCTCGAGGCGGTCATCGCCGCCGCCGTCGAACACCGGGTAGCGCTCGAGGTCAACGGTCATCGCGATCGTCTCGACCTATCCGCCGGTCTGATCGAGATGGCCGATGCCGCCGGGGCGCTGTTGGCGGCCGATTCGGATTCCCATCGCGTCGGGGAGATGGGCAATGTCGCCAACTCGGTCGCCACCATGCAGAGGGCCGGTCTGAGGCCGGCTTCCGTGGTCAACACGTTGCCGGTCGACGACTTCCTCGACTGGGCGGCTTACACCAC
>DATHUL010000079.1:0-9691 GCA_035462285.1 Acidimicrobiia bacterium | reverse complement strand
GACCAGCGGCACGGTGACCCAGACCGGCCGGGTCACCGGTGTCTTCGACAAGGGGACGGGCGCCCTGGCGGTGGTGGAGATCGATTCGGTCCTGGAGAGGACCGGGCGGCCGCTGTTCAGCAACCGGGCCTCTGTGTTCATCCGCGGGGAAGGTGGCTTCGGGGGGGAGAGTGGGCCGGCCACGGCCACGCCAACCCCCATTCGCCAGCCGGATCAGGTGGTGGAGACGACCACCCTGCCCCAGCAGGCGCTGCTCTACCGGATGGCGTCCGGGGACAAGAACCCGCTTCACGTCGACCCCGGTTTCGCTTCCTTCGCCGGCTTCGACCGCCCCATCCT
Source organism: Acidimicrobiia bacterium (assembly GCA_035462285.1). Classification (GTDB taxonomy): domain Bacteria; phylum Actinomycetota; class Acidimicrobiia; order Spongiisociales; family ZC4RG35; genus JARDZU01. Next base: position 9,352 of record DATHUL010000079.1, on the reverse strand, counting down.
CCACGGGCTGTGCACCTATGGCATGGTGGTGAAGGCGGTGGTGGACCATGCCGTCGGGTCGGGACCGGAGGGCGTTGCCTCGGTCTGTGCCAGATTCTCCGGTGTGGTCTACCCGGGTGAGACCCTGCTGACCAGGATCTGGGACCAAGGAGACCACCTGGCCATGAGCGCGGAGGCCAAGGAACGTGGGGCCACGGTGCTGTCGAACGGGATGGTGAGTCTCCGAGTCGGCGAGTAGGGGCGCCCGGTCTGTCTAGGCGGTGATGTGCACCGGAGTGCCGATCTGGACCATCTCGTGGAGACGGACGATCACTTCGTTGGGAACACGGACGCATCCCAGGGAGGCGGCCTCGCCGATCGACTCGGGGCGGTTGGTCCCGTGTATGCCCACGATCCCGTCGCCTCCGTTGAACTCGGTGATCGTGTCGGACCGGGCGGAGAGACCCAGCGCGTGCGGACCCCACACGCTGTTCGGATTGGCCAGGGTGACATTGTCGGTGACGAAGAAGAACCCGGTCGGGGTCGGGTTGCCGCCGGTCCCGACCGCAACCGTGGTGGTCAGGATCTCCTCGTCGGCCACGTGGTAGGAGAGGGTGCGATCGGAGAGATCCACGATGAGCGTGCCCTCGACCACGTGCTCGATCAGGTCGCCGCTCTCGACCCACCCCTCCGCCCCGTTCGGCCGCCCCGGTAGCAGGACCCGGGCCCACCCCTCATCCGGGCCTTCCAGGACCAGGACTACGGTTGGTGTGTCCAGGATCGTTGTCGCCTCCAGGACCCGGATCGGCTCGGGATCCCCGGGTGATGTGAACACCTCGACTTCCCCCTGCGCTTCCAGGATCAGCGAGGATCCCCGGGGCAGCGACTCGGCGGTCAAAAGGGTCGTGGTGGTGGTGGGAACGGTGGTGGTGGTAGTCGTCGGCGTCGTGGTCGTGGATTGCTCCACCTCGGCGGCACCACATGCGACAGCCGCCAGGCAAAGGACGGCGATCGAGACGAGGCGGGACATCTGTCAATGGTATCGGCATCCCCAGCCGGAACTGTCGGGGCGCTTGGACGAGGTCTAGCCTCTCACCCCGATGCCGAGGGTGTTCGTGAGCGACTTCATCCCGGGGGACATCCTCGGCCCCCTGTCCGCGGCTGCGGACGTCGAAGTGTGGGACGGGGGAGGGCATGTGCCCATGACCACGCTCGTCGAGAAGCTGGCCGGATGCTCGGGGTGGTTGTCGATGCTGTCCGACACCATCGACGTCGCACTTCTCGACCAGGTCCCCGAGCTCGAGGTCATCTCCCAGATGTCGGTCGGTGTCGACAACATCGACCTCACCGCCTGCCGGGAGCACGGGGTGACGGTCGGCCACACCCCGGACGTGCTGACCGAGACCACCGCCGACACCGCCTTCGCACTGATGGCCGCCGCGGTGCGGCGCCTCCCCGAGGGTGAGGCGTTGGTGCGGGCGGGGGAGTGGGGGCCGTGGGATCCCTGGCACTTCTTGAGCGGGGACCTGCACGGGAGCACCCTGGGGATCGTGGGCATGGGCCGGATCGGGGGGGCGATCGCCCGCCGCGCCGCCGGGTTCGACATGCCGGTTCTCTACACCTCCCGGACCGCCAAGGACCTGCCCGATGCGAGGAGAGTGGGAATCGAGGAGCTATTGAGGGGATCCGACATCGTGGTGATCGCCGCCCCGCTGAACGACGAGACCCGGGGAATGATTGGCCGCCCCCAACTCGCCCTGATGCGGGAGACCGCCTTTCTGGTCAATATCGCCCGCGGTCCCCTGGTCGACACCGAGGCACTGGTCGAGGCGCTGGCCGCAGGGAGCATCGGAGGCGCGGCGCTGGACGTGACCGACCCCGAGCCCCTGCCCCCGGACCACCCGCTCCTCGGCTTCCCCAATTGCCTGATCGTCCCTCACATCGGGAGCGCAACCCTCCCGGCCCGGCGCAACATGGCCCGGTTCGCCGTGTCCAACCTGGTCGCCTATCTCAAGGGCGAGCCGATGCCCGGGTGGCTCCCCGGCAGCGCTCCGCAGCATGTCCCAGACTTCCTGCCCGAGGCCTGACTGCAGGGGGGACGACCGTCGGTTCAACCGGGGAACACGACGAGGAGACAGCCCGACTCGACCCGGATGTCGGTCACCGGGGCCCGCATCACGTTGCTCACCCCCATGGTGGATCCGGGGGGCAGGTCGGCGCCGGCCAGCTCCCACTGCAGCCCGCTCGTCTTGACCCCGGCCACCACGCCTCCCACCGGGACCAGACTGACAGTCGCCCCGACGTCGCCGTGGATGATCCTGCGTCGTCGCACCACGTAGGCCCGTCCCCGCGAGGAGATCCACTCCAGCTCGTCGATCGCCGCCCATCGCTCGGAGCAGAGGAGGCCGACAGTGGAGATCTCGTGGTCGAATCTCCCTCCGGTCCCGCCTATGACCACCACCCTCTCCGGGTCCTCGCGCAATGCCAGCTCCAGCGCCAGGTCGAGGTCGGTCTGGTCCTTGTCGGCCGGATAGCGCTCCACCATCACACGGTCAGGGATGGGGGAGGTCTCTATCGAATCCAGGTCCCCGATCAGGACGTCGACGTCGAAGCCGAGATGGACGGCCAGATCGTACCCGCTATCGGCGGCCAGGATCAGGTCCGCCGAGGGCAGCTCGTCGGCCAGGTCCGCCTCCGGCAGTTCGCCTCCGGCGAAGATCAAGATGGTGCTCATAATGACAAAATCGTCTTACGCGCGACTGAGTGGGTAAGAGCTAACCCTCCAGTAGAGGTTCAGGGTGGGCATGAGCCTGCTTCATGGCGAAGACCGGGGGGGTGTCTCACTCGATCCGCACCTCGACCATCTCCTTCGCGGTGCGTAGGGCCGACTCCACCTCGTCCCGATCCACACCACGGGCGAAGACGAACCCGAGGTATCGGTCGCCCTCCGGCGGGGGCTGGAGGATGGTGCCCGGTGTGGCGGTGATGTCGATCGCCGAGATGTGCTCGATCCCGCCGATCCGGTCGAGACCCTCGATCGCGACCAGCCGGCCGGCTTGGGGGATCGGGATCATGAGCACCCCGCTTGCGCTGCTCTCCCTCCGCAACTCGGGCTTCTCCATCCCGATGGCGTTGCGGAGTATCAGCGCCTCCAGGGTGGTACCGAGCAGCCCGAAGTTGAGACTTCGCGAGCAGAGCCCGCCGATCGACCGGGCCGCCACCTCGATCACCCTGACGGTTTCCCCCTCCACCTTCATCTCGATGTGAACCGGTCCGTGGGTGATCCCGATCGCGGCGAGCGCCGCGGCCGCCACCCTCCGGCACTCTGCCTGGGCACGATCGCCGAGACGGGTCGGGGTGACGAGGATGGTCTCGGGGAAGAACGGGCCTTCAACCGCGTCGGGCTTGTCGAAGATGGCGAGGGTGGTCAACTCCCCATCCCGCACGATGCCCTCCAGGGCGATCTCGTCGCCTCCCATGTACTCCTCGAGGAGCAGGGGAGCCGACTCCCCGACGATCGACCTCGCCCTGGCCAGGGCGGGGGCGAGTTGCCCCTTCTCGTCGACCCTGATGACCCCCTGGCCGGCCCCCCGGTCAAGTGGCTTCACCACCAGCGGGAAACCCACCGATCTCGCCGCCCCCTCCCCGCTGTCCCCGGGGGGCAGGACGGCGAAGAGCGGCTGGGGCACCTCTGCGTTCCTCATCATCTCCCGTTGGGATGCCTTGTCCCGGGTGGCGGCGGCGGCTTCGGGGTCGTTCGCCCGCAGCCCCATGCGGCTGCCGGCCAGCGCCGCGATCACCACCCCCGCATCGTCGGCTGCCACCACGCCGTCGAGCGGGGAGGTGTCTCCCAACCTGGTGATCGACTCGGCGGCCTTGCCCGGGTCGGAGCAGTCGACTTGGAGGTAGCGGTCGCCCATGTCGAAGGGCGGCGGCTGCTCAGAGGCGATGACAAGGTCGATGCCCAGCCCTTCCGCCGCCCGGATGAAGTCGGCGGCGCGGTAAGTGGTGCTGGGGAGGAGGACGACGGCGGTGGGCATTGGCTTTCCTCGGGGGACCGGTACCATCTTTACAGATGTCCCAAGACACCGTTCTCAATGTCGCCCCCGATGCCCTCGACATGATCCTCCAGTTGAGAGATCAGGAGCCGGGCGACGGCGAGTTCGCCCTGTCCATCGAGGTGACCGGGTTCCGCGGCCCCCAGTTCACCTACGAGCTCGCCTTCGTCGCCCTCGCCGACATGAAGGAGGGCTGGGTCGAGGAGAGACACGGTGACCTGGCAATCATCTTCCCTGCAGACGATCGGGAGAAGCTCGACGGCGCATCGCTCGAGCTGACCGAGCAGGGCCTGGCCATGAACAATCCGAACAGCCCGGCCCCGCCCCCGATGTCGGCTCCCGCCGGCGACCTCTCCGGCCCGCTGGTGGACCAGGTTCAGCAGGTCATAACCGAACAGGTCAACCCGGCCATCGCGGCCCACGGCGGCGGCGCCGAGCTGGTCTCGGTCGATGGGACGATCGCCTATCTGCGTCTCTACGGCGGGTGTCAGGGATGCGGCCTGGCCCAGGTCACCCTGAAGCAGGGGATCGAGCGCATCCTCCTCGAGTCGATCCCCGCCCTCACCCAGGTGGTCGACGTCACTGATCACGCCTCCGGCGATGACCCCTACTACGAGAGCCAGAAGAAGTAGCCCGGCTGCCCGCGGCGAGGCGACCCCGTGAGCGGCCCGGTGCAGCCTGTCGACGCCGGGGTGGAACAAGGCCCCCTGGCCAGGGTCGAGGTCCGGGAGGGAAGGGCCACCACCGTCGGTGGTGTTGACATCGCCCGCGTGCTCCCCACCAAAGGCCGGAGGACCGTGGGCCCGTGGTGCTTCGTCGACCTGATCCTGCCTCCTGACTTCGACGACCCGCATCCTCTGGAGGTCGGGCCACATCCCCACATCGGTCTCGCCACCGTCACCTGGCTCCTCGAGGGCGAGGCGGTGCACACCGACTCGCTCGGCACCGAGCAACCGATTCGCCCCGGGCAACTCAACCTGATGTCGGCCGGCGCCGGGATCGCCCACGCCGAGTTGGGCACCACCCAGGGGATCCACGGTGTCCAGATGTGGCTGGCCCAACCCGAGCAAACCCGTCACGGCGACTCACGATTCGAGCACATCCCGGAGTTGCCGGTTGCCGCATTCCCCACCGGTGAGGCGAAGGTGATGATCGGCGAGCTCGACGGTCACCGCTCCCCGGCCCTGGTCGACTGGGGGACGATCGGTCTCGATGTGAGGCTGGGCGGGGCCCGGATCGAGATTCCGACCGACCCCGGGTTCGAGCACGCGGTCATCCCGATCGATCATCCGATCAAGGTGGACGAGGCGATCGTCGAGCCTGGCTGGCTGGCCCTGGTCCCCGCCGGTGTCGAGGTCCTGCCCGTATCGGGCTCGTCGGAGGATGCCAGGTTCCTGATCCTCGGTGGCGAGCCGCTCGGCGAGCCGATCGAGATGTGGTGGAACTTCGTGGCGAGGAGCAAGGACGAGATCACCGAGGCGTGGCGGTCTTGGCAGGAGCACGACCTCGACCGGTTCGGCCCGGTGTCCTCCAAACTGGCCCGCATCGACGCCCCGCCCCCTCCCTGGCTCGGGCAAGGCTGAGCCCCGGCCGACACGTGGGCTTCACCAGGGAGCAGCTAGCCGCATTCGCGGGGAAGACCGTCGACGATCTCCTCTCCCCGCGAGTTCGTCTCCTCTTCGTCGGCATCAATCCCGGGCTGTGGACCGCGGCCACCAACACCCACTTCTGTCATCCCTCCAACCGGTTCTACCCGGCGCTGCGCGCGGCCGGTCTGATCGATTGGGAGATCGACACCTCGGTGGGGATGAGCGACGAGGAGAGACTCCAGTTGGTCGAGGCCGGGATCGGGATCACCAACCTGGTGCCGCGGGCGACGGTGCGCGCCTCGGAGCTGGGCAGAGAAGAACTGAGGGAAGGTGCGAAGCGTCTCCGCCGCGTTGTGTCCGAGGTCCGCCCCGCAGTCGTCGCCGTCGCCGGGCTCACCGCTTACCGGGCCGCTTTCGATCAGCCCGGGGCCGTGCTCGGTGCGCAGCCGGATCCGATCGGCGGCGCAGAGCTCTGGGTCGTTCCCAACCCCAGCGGTCTCAACGCCCATGAGACCATCGAGTCTCTCGCCCAGTGGTACCGCAAGGTGGCCGACGCGGCCGGTCTGTGATGAGCGAGCCGAGCCCCCGCCAGGTCCTCTATGCCCTGGTGGCTGGTGGGTTCGTCCTGGTGGTCGGTGTCCTGATCGGCGGGGCGGCCGTGGCCGGGCTGGTCCCCACCTGGTGGACGATTGCCACCACCCTGGCCGCTGGCTCGGTCGCAGTCTGGTCGGCGCTCAACTGGCGTCGCACCGCGGTGCTGCTCATGCTCGCCATCGGCCTGTTCCTGGCCTGGACGGTCGGGACCCTGGTGCTGGCGGCCTGATTCATTCCGTCGTTTTGGTGCCTGGTCGGACGCTCATCTGTCGTTAGCATCACCGTCTGTGACAAGCGAAGTGTCCGTTTCGGGGACCTCTGCATCCGAGACGATCAAGGGGATCGGACCGCCCCTCGTGGTGGCGTCGGCCCTCGGCTCCACCCTCGGGATCGTCGTGGCCCAGTTCATGGACGACCTCGGTGACGGCATCCTGGCCGAGATCCTCGGTGGCAACGCCGTCGTGCACAACAACCGGGTGGTCTTCAGCGGTGCCTCCGACCTTGCCTGGGCCGGCGGTTTCCTGCTTTGCCTCATCGTCGGCTTCCTCGCGTTGTTCTCGTATCCGACTGCCCGTGGTCACGGCGTGGCCCGGCTAACCCTGTTGTGGATGGTGTTGCACCTGCTTCGTCAGGCCTTCTTCCAGGCGGTGCTGCTGGCCATCGACCCGGGGAGCGAGTTGGCCCTCGCCTACGAGACCTTGGACGTCCCACCCGGTCTCGAGTATGTGATCGCCGCCGGCGGTGCCGTGGGGTTGCTGCTCGTCGCCCTGTCCGCCGCCGCGGCATTCCTCGCGTTCGCTCCCCATCAGAAGCTGATCTCCAACGGACGCAAGCGATTCACCTTCGCCTTCTGGATCGCGCTGGTCCCGGCCATAGCCTCGGTGTTCCTGGCCATCCCGTTCTTCGTCCCCGACGCCGGAAGTGGTGTGATCCCCGCACTTCCCCTGACCGCGGCCATCTTCCTGGCCACGGTGGCGGCCGCACCGGGGACAACCACGGTCTACGGCCCCGACGACCATCGGGAGACCGCCTGGCCATGGGGCCTCGGAGCGACCCTGATCGTCATCCTGCTGGCCGAGCTGCTGGTGATCCGTGGTGGCGTGTCGGTCGACCCGACACGTTGGGGTTGATGCCGGCCACCGCTCACGTCTTGACGGTGAGCGATGGGGTCAGCTCGGGACACAGGGAGGACGCTTCCGGCGCCGCCCTGGCCCAGGCGCTGTCCGAAGCTGGTTACCAGGTGACCCGGAGCGTGGTGCCGGACGAGGAGAAGGCGATCGTCTCCGCGCTCCATGCCGCCGCGGCGACGTCCCGGCTCGTCCTCACCACCGGCGGGACCGGGCTCGGGCCCAGGGACGTGACCCCCGAGGCGACCGCGTTGGTCCTCGATCGCGAGGCGCCAGGGCTGACCCACCTGATCATGGCCAGGGGTCTCGAGTCGACACCGAAAGCGGCCCTGTCCAGGGGGCGAGCGGGGGCGGTCGGCTCTGTCCTGGTGATCAATCTCCCCGGATCGACCAAGGGAGCGACGGAGAGCCTGGCCGCGGTGATCGACCTCATCCCACACGCTCTCGATCTGCTCGCCGGCGACACCGAGCACCGTTAGGGGAACCGGCGGCGGCTTACTACCGTTGCCCGGCTCCACCCACCAGGAGGAAGATGAAGATCGAGCATGAGTTCACCGTGGCCCGGAACCCGGATCTCGTCTGGGAGTTCTTCCAGGACGTCCCGTCGGTGGCGCAATGCCTGCCCGGCGCCGAGATGCTGGGCCAAGGCGAGGATGGCTCGTACGACGGGAAGTTGTCGGTGAAGCTGGGGCCGATGGCCGCCTCCTTCGAGGGAAAGGCGACGGTCTCTCCCGACGCCCAGTCGAAGTCGGCGGTCATCGACGGCAAGGGAGTGGATCGAACCGGCGGCTCCCGGGGCCAGGTGAAGGTCAAGTATGTGATCGTCCCCGACGGCACGGGCTCAAAGGTCAATGTCGACGCCGATGTCACCCTGTCCGGCCCGGTCGCCCAGTTCGGTCGCACCGGCCTGGTCAACGAGATGTCGAAACGGTTGATCGGTGAGTTCGTCGACTGTCTCGAGGCCAAACTGGGCGCCGAGACCCCGGCCGAGGCGGCGAGCATCAAGACAGGAGAGGTCCGGGGCATCCGTCTCTTCTTCGCCGCCCTGTGGAGTTGGATCAAGGGTCTGGTCGGCAGGGGAGAGAATTAGTTTGCGCAGATTCCTTTGTGGCCTTGTCGGCCTCTTCTTGATCGCGTCCTGTGGTGGTGATGAAGGTGAGAATTCGATTTCAGGGGAGAACATCGTCGTCAACATGTTCGACAACCGCTTCGAATACACCGAGATCCGGGTACCGGTCGGAGGCACCGTCGACTTCGTCGGGGCCGGGCGCAATCCGCACAATGCGGTGGCGGCCGACGGTTCCTGGTCGACCGAGGACGTCTTCGGCAGTCTCGAGCAGGTCGAAGGTGACCATGCGCTCCTCACCTTCGACCAGCCCGGCGAGCAGGTCTTCTTCTGCACCTTCCACGGCAACGCAGACGGAGATGGCATGGCGGGCACACTGATCGTGGGGCCATCGGAGTAATGAGAAAGGGCTGGCTCCTGCTCCTGGCGGGAACGGCCATGGTCTCAGCCTGTGCCGGGCCTCCGGCGGGTGAGCCGTCGCCCGCCGCAGTCGGCGATCCCGAGACCGATTCGCCGTCCCAGTGGTCGGGTGGGACACGTCTCGTTCCCCAGGACTACCCGACCATCCAGGCTGCGGTAGACGCCGCCGCGCCCGGCGACCTGATCCTCATCGACCGGGACATCTATCGCGAGGAGGTCCAGGTCAGCACCCCGGGTCTGACCTTGCGCGGAGTCGATCGCAACGAGGTCGTGATCGACGGTGAGTTCCAGCGCCCCAACGGGGTGAGGGTGCTCTCCGCCGACGGCGTGGCCGTGGAGAACATGACCGCGATCAACAACACATCCAACGGGTTCTTCTGGAGCGGGGTGCGCGGCTACCGCGGCTCCTATCTGACTGCGGGGAACAACGCGGTGTACGGGATCTACGCCTTCGACTCGAGTGACGGCTTGTTCGAGCACTCCTTCGCCTCCGGGTCTCCCGATGCCGGCTTCTACATC
>DATHUL010000078.1:0-5291 GCA_035462285.1 Acidimicrobiia bacterium | reverse complement strand
CCACCCCCAACACGGACGCATCCGATTCAGAAAACCCGAAACGGCTCCGCCCGAGAGCGACTGACTGGAACCGGACTCACTTTCTCATCGTCCAAGTCCCATGAAGCGCCGACTGATTGTGCTCGCCCTCGCTCTCTGCGTGGTCGCATGCGGCGAGCCGACCCCCCAATCGGGCACCACCACCGTCCCCGGGTCGACCTCCGGGCCGAGCAGCGACCCGACGACGCCGACCAGCGTCGCACCACGCCCCGGCGTCACCGTCGTGATCACCGCCACCGCAGTGGAGCAGCCGGATGGGTCGATCGAGTTGTGCCCGCCCGGGATGACCGGGCCATGCCCGGGGGTAATCCTCGAAGGGGAGATCGACCCTGACCTGGTCTCGTCGGAACAGAACCCGGTAGTGGTGCAGGTCACCGGGAGCTATGACGGTCGCAGCGTGATGGCGAGCTCGGCGCCGTCGCCGGTCGACTACCCGCCCCTGGCTGAGGTCGAGTTCGCCTCGTTGTGCCCCGATCTCCAGGGGACTCCTGCTCTCAACCCTGACGACACGCTGGTGCAGGAAGTCACGAACTACTCGCTCGGTCAAACCGACTACGCCGCCATGTGGTGGGATCGAGACAGCGCCGTCCTGACCGTCTGGTTCAAGGGCGACGACGTGACGGCTCACCAGGAGGGGATTGAACAGATCGCCGGGGACGAGCCCATCTGCGTCGCCGGTGGCGCCAGATTCTCCGAGAAAGAGCTGCTCGAGGCGTCCGAATTGATCAACGGATTCGAGGACTCGCGCCGGCTGCCCCTGGCCACGTTCGGGTACGGGGTCGGCGGCGTGAGCAACAGGATCGATCTCCCGTTGGAAGAGCTCGATCGGGAGACGCGTGACGCCCTGACCGAGCTGGTCGGCGATCGTGTCGTCCCCTATCCCTATCTCTACCTGCCCGAGGCATCGCTCGCCGACCTGCCGGCTCCGATTCCAGTCGTCGCAGGCGAGGTCGACATTCTGACCAGTCGGGTCCGCCTCGGCGGTGGCATGTCGGCCCTGGGTCAGTTCACCATCGGCTACGACGCCGAGCTCAACTGCGTCTATTTCCCCGGCGACGAGAACGGTGCCGGTGGCCGCACCGTCCCGGTCTGGCCGTTCGGGTATTCGGCCACCAGCTCCCCTCTCACCGTCTACGACTACGACGGCAACGTCCTGGCCGGTGAGGGCGACCAGATCGAGCTGGGTGGCGGGCATGTCGATGCCACCTTCGTCGATGGCAACACCTGCGGCGCGACCGGGGCGTGGATCGTCAATCGATAAGCCATACTTGACGGCATGAACATCACTCGTCTCGGCCATGCCTGTCTCCTCATCGAAACCGACAACACCCGGTTTCTCATCGATCCGGGCAACTACACCAGCACCTGGCACGACCTCACCGACCTGAATGCCGTGCTGATCACCCATCAGCATCACGACCACGTCGACGTGGACAACGTGGCGAAGCTGATCGGGGCCAACCCCAAAGCCCGTCTCATGGTCGAGCCGGCGGTGGTCGAGATGTTGCATGCGCACAGGCCGGACACGGCCACGGTCGGCGACCACATCGAGATCGGTGACGTCTCGGTCGAGGTGGTGGGAGGCCAGCACGCGGTCATCCACGATCGCATCCCTCGGGTCGGAAACGTCGGGTTCATGATCAGAGAGGGCGAGGGCCCGGCCCTGTTCCATCCCGGCGACTCCTACGCCACGGTGCCGTCGGGCATCGATCTCCTCGCCCTCCCCCTGTCTGCTCCCTGGGCCCGGGTGTCGATGACCATCGATTTCGCCAACGCGATCAAGCCCCCCCGATTGTTCCCGATCCACGATTCCACTCTGAGCGAGGCGGGGCGCCCGGTCTACATGAGGATGTGCCGCTCGGTGATCGACGACTCGATAACGATCGACGATCCGGCCCAAGGGGAATCCTTCCAGGTCTGAGTTCCCCGGCGATCAGTGGAGTAGGACCTCGATCGTCCTGGCGGCTCGACGCTCCCTGGTCTCGGGCTTCTTCGCCTCGGCCACGTACATGACGTGCTCGCGGCGGTGTGAGTAGCTGAGGGCATCGAACACCTGACGGGCGGCAGGGCTCGCCGCCAGGGCCGCGTCCAACTCGACGGGCATCTCCAGCTCCCCCGATGTGGGCTGGACCGGGCTCATGCCCGCTCCAACGGCGCCCAAGCCAGCAGCAGCCGCTTCTTGCCCTGGGTGTCGAACATCACCTCGGCCTCGGCCTGCTCACCGGTACCGACCACCTCGCGCACCGTGCCCAGCCCCCACTTGTCGTGACGCACCCGGTCGCCGGGACCGACCTGCCCGGCGCTCACCGTGGTGCGCGGGCCGGTGGCGGCGGCCCGCTCCGAGGCGGTGCGTCGTTGCCGCTTCCCCGCCTTCTCCATCAATCCGTCGGGGACTTCGAGGAGGAATCGCGAGGGAGGGTTGTAGTTGGACCCCCCGAACAACATCCGGCTCCAGGCCGAGGTGAGATGGAGCTTGTCCTGGGCCCGGGTGATTCCCACATAGGCGAGACGTCGCTCCTCTTCCAGCTCGTTGGGATCCCCCAGCGATCGCATGTGGGGGAACACCCCGTCTTCCATGCCCACGATGAACACCGCGGGGAACTCGAGACCCTTGGCGGTGTGCAGGGTCATCAGGGTCACCGCCCCGGCTCCCTCGTCCCACTCGTCGATGTCGGCGACCAGGGCCGTGGTCTCCAAGAACAGCTCGAGTCGGCGCATGTGGTCGAGGGAGTCGAACTCCTCGTCGCCGATCACCGCCCCCTCGTTGGATGACTCGAACTCGGAGGCCACCCCGACCAGCTCCCTCAGGTTCTCCACCCGGCCCATGGCCTCGATGGTCTGCTCCGACTCCAGGGCGGCCAGCATCCCGGTGTCGACCAGGACCGACTCGACGCCGGCCCGGACCCCTTCCTCGGCGGTCGTCTCCCGGAGGCGGTCCATGATCGCCACGAACTCGGCCAGGGCATGCTGGGCCCTGGCGTTGAGCTGGGGTATCTCCCGGGCCCGACGAAGACCTTCGGCGAAACCGATCTTCTGGCTCTGGCTGAAACGGTCGACATGGGCGAGGGTGGTGTCTCCGATTCCCCGACGCGGCTCGTTGATGATTCGCTTCAGGGAGACCTCGTCGGCAGGGTTGACCACGGCCCGGAGATAGGCGATGGCGTCCTTGATCTCCTTGCGGTCGTAGAACTTCACCGAGCCCACCACGGTGTACGGGACCCCCCGTCGCACGAAGACGTCCTCGATGACACGGGACATGGCGTTGGTCCGGTAGAAGACGGCGATGTCGGAGAGGTTGAAGCCGTCGGCCTGGAGACGCTCGACCTCGTCGGCGACGAAGCCGGCCTCGTCATGCTCGTCCTCGGCCTCGTAGCGGATGATGGGGACGCCGCTTCCGCGATCGGACCACAGGTTCTTCGGGGTCCGCTTGGTGTTGTTGGAAATGACCGAGTTGGCGGCGTTGAGGATGGTCTCGGTGGACCGGTAGTTCTGGTCGAGGATGATGATGCGGGCGTCGGGGTAGTCGACCTCGAAGTCCCTGATGTTGCGGATGTCGGCGCCGCGGAACTTGTAGATCGACTGGTCGGAGTCGCCCACCACACACAGGTTTCGGTGAGTGGCGGTGAGCTGTCGGACCAGCATGTACTGGGCCCGATTGGTGTCCTGGTACTCGTCGACCAGCACGTACCTGAATCGGTCCTGATAGGCGGCGAGCACGTCGGGGAAGGCGCCGAAGAGCTCGACGGTCACCATGAGCAGGTCGTCGAAGTCCATCGCCGACGCCTCGAGCAGACGCTGCTGGTAGAGCCGGTACACGTCGGCCACCTGCTCGTGGTAGAAGCCGTCGTCCTGATCGGAGAACGACTCGTAGTCGACCAGCTCGTTCTTCGCCTTGGAGATCACCGCCTTCATCGCCTTGGGCGGGAAGCGCTTCGGGTCGAGGTCGAGGTCCTTGAGGACGAGGTTGATCAACCGGAGCGAGTCGGCGTCGTCGTAGATGGAGAACCCGGACCGGTAGCCGAGCCGGGAGGCCTCCCGACGCAGGATCCGGACGCATGCCGAGTGAAAGGTGGAGACCCACATCGACCTGATCGCCCCGCCGACCAGGGCGCCGACCCGGCCTTTCATCTCGTTGGCGGCCTTGTTGGTGAAGGTGATGGCCAGGATGGCGTCGGGGGCGACTCTCAGGTCGCGAATCAGATGGGCGATGCGGTAGGTGAGGACCCGCGTCTTCCCCGAGCCGGCCCCGGCCACGACCAGCACCGGGCCCTCGGTGGCCGCCACCGCCTCACGTTGGGACGGGTTGAGGTCGGCGAACAGCGGGGACTCGGTGGGCACATCGTCGTAGAACCACTCTGCCTGCATCGACGGTGATGGTACCGGTGCCCGGCGACGGAATCACACAGGTGTGATCAGACCGAGCTCAGGTGGTGAGAACGGTCTCGTCGTCGAGTTCGACAGACGCGGTGGCATCGAGGTCGATCGTCTCGGGGATCTCTCCCTCGCCCAGCACCGCCCGGCGGCGCAGAGGCAGTGAGAAGCAGAAGCGGGCGCCGGTTGGAAACCGCCGCTCGTACCACACCTCGCCGCCCATGGCCCGGGCCAGTCTCCTGGCGATGGGGAGACCGAGCCCGATCCCGGTCGCCTCCCTGGTGTCTCCCTTGGAGAGCTGCTCGAAGTTCTCGAAGACCCGCTGGGTCTCCTCGTCGGGGACTCCGGGGCCGTTGTCGGAGATGACGACCAGATACTGGTCCCCCATCACGAAGCCCTCGACCATGACCTGGTCCCCGCCGTACTTGCGGGCGTTCTCCATCAGGTTTCGGATCACCTGCTGCACCCGGCGGCGGTCCGCCCTCACTCGCACCCCGTCAGGAAGCGAGACGATCGAGCTCTTCTTCCCGCCGGTGGGAAAGACCATCTTGGCCACGTCCCCCAGCAGGTCGCCCAGGTCGAACAGCTCGGGGTGAAAGCGGAGCCGATCGGCCTCGAGACGCGGGATGACCAGGACGTCCTCGACCAGATCGCCGAGATAGACCGACTGGCGGTTGATGATCCCGAGGAACTCGTCGACCTCCTCGTCGGGGAGGTCCTTCCACGACTCGACCAGGGTGTCGGCGAACCCGGCGATCGAGGTGAGCGGGGTTCGAAGCTCGTGACTGATCATGGCCACGAAATCGTTCTTGATCCGATGCGCCTCCTCGGAGAGTCGCATCACCTCGCGCTCACGCTGGCGCCCGTGCCTGGTGATGGCA
>DATHUL010000077.1:0-3197 GCA_035462285.1 Acidimicrobiia bacterium | reverse complement strand
CCTTGACCCGCTCACCCCCGAGGACAGGAGTGGCAGTAGGAGGCGTCACGCCAGGGGCAGCGGCGGCGCGGACGTCGCCACGTGTGATCGCGCCGCCCTCGCCGGTGCCCTTCATGTTGGCGAGATCCACTCCGAGCTCATGGGCCAGATGCCGGATGGGTGGCGCCGGCTCGGGGCGTCCAGCCGCAGGCCGGGCGGGCAGCGGCTTCTGCGACGGGGTGATCGGGGTCTCGGCCGGCGGGGTCGACGTGGCCGGTTCCACCGTCCGGATCCGAGCCAGGGGGGTCCCTACCGGGAGCCACTCGGGCCCCGGCTGCACCAGGAGCTCCTCGATCACTCCCTCGTCCCAGCACTCCACCTCGAGCACGGCCTTTTCCGTCTCCACCTCGGCGATGATCTGGCCCTTGTGCACCGCATCACCTGGCCCGACCAGCCACATGTTCAGTTTGGCCCGGTCCATGTCGGCGCCAAGTGAGGGAAGGCGAAAGTCGATCATCGACCGACCAGTTCCCGCGCCGCGGCCACTATCTGGGCCGGCTGGGGGAGGGCTGCCTCCTCCATGTGCCGAGCGTAGGGCATGGGCACCTCCACCGAGCACACCCTGCGGATCGGGGCATCGAGCTCCCAGATCGCCTCCTCGGCGATGGATGCCGCGATCTCGGCGGAGATCCCGGCTGTCTTCCATCCTTCGTCGACCACCACGATCCGGTGGGTCGACGCCACCGTGTCCAGGATGGCCTCGATGTCGAGGGGGCGAAGCGATCTGAGGTCGAGCACTTGCGCAGATATGCCCTGATCGGCGAGCTCGTCGGCTGCGATCAGTGTCTTGGGGAGACTCCCCCCGTATGTGATCAGTCCGACCTCGGTGCCGGTCCGTCGCACCACCGCCCGGTCCAGGTCTACCGGCCCTCCCTCCTCGGGAAGCTCCCCTTCGCTGTTGTAGAGCACGGCGTGCTCGAAGATGATCACCGGGTCCGGGTCCTCGAGGGCGCTGGGCAGCATCCAGCGGGCGTCCTCGATCGTGGCCGGGGTCACCACCTTCAACCCGGGGACGTGGGCATACCAGCCCTCCAGCGAGTGGGAGTGCTGGGCGGCGAGCTGCCGCCCGGCGCCGGTGGTCATGCGGATCACGATGGGAACGTTGAACTGGCCACCCGACATGTGCAGATAGAGGGCAGCCGTGTTCACGATCTGATCCAGGGCGAGCAGGGAGAAGTTGACCGTCATCACCTCGACGATGGGACGGAGGCCGGCCAGCGCCGCTCCGATCCCTGCACCGACGAACGCCGACTCGGAGAGTGGAGTGTCCCGGATCCGATCCGGACCGAACTCGTCGAGCAGGCCCTTGGACACCGCATAGCACCCGCCATAGCGGCCCACGTCCTCGCCCATCAGGAAGACCCGGTCGTCGCGTTGCATCGAGTCGCGTATCGCCTCGCGCATCGCTTCCCGGTAGGTGATGGTTCTGGTGGGTGTGGCGAGACTGGTCATGTCGGGACGACCTCCGAATACACGAATCTGGTCAGCTCTTCGACCGGCTCCCAGGTCCCGGCCTCGGCGAATGCCACCGCTCTCTCCACTTCCTCGGCGACGTCACTCTCCACGCCGACCCAGTCCTGGTCGCTGAGAGCTCCGTTCCTGAGGAGCCGCCCCTTGAGCAGCTCGATCGGGTCCCTCTCCTTCCAGGTCTCGACCTCCTCCTTGGACCGGTACAACTCGGGGTCGAACATGGAATGGGCCCGGAATCGGAAGGTGCGCAGCTCGAGGAAGTGGGGTCCCCCGCCGGACCGGACCGACTCGATGGCTTTGCTCGCGGCCTCCTCGACCGCGATGACATCCATCCCGTCCACCTCCCACGCCGGCATCTCGTAGCTGGCCGCCTTCAGGGTGAGCCGGGTCTGGGATTCGGAACGCTCCAGTGCGGTCCCCATCGCATAGAGGTTGTTCTCACAGCAGAACAGGACCGGCAATTTCCACAGTGCGGCCAGGTTCATCGACTCGTGGAACTCGCCTTCAGCCACCGCCCCCTCCCCGAAGAAGACTGCGGTGACCCCGGCCCGGCCGCGGAGACGGTCCCCGAGGGCCAGGCCAACGGCCAGGGGCAGACCCCCGCCGACGATGGCGTTGCCGCCATAGAAGCGGCGCGAGGCGTCGAACAGGTGCATCGAGCCGCCCCGGCCCCTGCTGCAGCCCTCCATCTTGCCGTACATCTCGGCCATGACCGCCCCCGGGTCCATGCCCCGGGCCAAGGCGTGCCCATGCTCCCGATAGGTGGCGACCACCGCATCGTCGGGTTGGAGCGAGCCGATGACGCCGACTGCGACCGCCTCCTCGCCTATGTAGAGATGGAGAAAGCCGCGGATCTTCTCGGCTTGATACAGCTGGGCACATCGCTCTTCGAAGCGTCTGATCCGCAGCATCTCGCGCAGTAGCCGGAGATGGTGGCTGGGATCGGTCATTCTGCCTCCTGTCCTTCCAGGGTGGAGAGGTCGCCGGTGGGGAGCCCCAGCTCCCAGGCCTTGAGCAGACGTCGCATGATCTTGCCCGACCGGGTGTGGGGAAGGTCCGGCTCGTAGTCGATCTCCCGGGGGGCGACCGAGGCGCCCAGCTTGACCCGGCCCCAGCCGAGCAGCTCCTTGGCCAGCTCCTCCGACCATTCGTAGCCGGGGTTGAGCGAGACGAATGCCTTGACCACTTCGCCGGCGACCTGGTCGGGCTTGCCGATGACCCCGGCTTCGGCCACGGCGGGGTGCTCCATCATCGCCGACTCGACCTCGAAGGGCCCGATCAGGTGGCCGGCCGACTTGATCACGTCGTCGCCGCGGCCCACGAACCAGAAGTAGCCGTCGTCGTCCCGCTCCGCCAGGTCCCCGGTCCGGTACCACCCCCCGACAAAGCTCTTCTCGTATCGCTCCTCCATGCCGAGATAGCCCCGGAACATCGAGGGCCAGCCGGGTCTCAGGGCCAGCTCGCCTTCGGTCAGGGGCTCGCACACCTCCTCGGCTGTCCCATCCGGGTTGATCGAGATCTGCCCGGTCTCGGTGCGTCGCAGGATGGTGGCTTCGACACCGGGCAGGGGACGTCCCATCGACCCGGGACGGATCTGCTCGGCGGCGTAATTGGCCACCATGATCCCTCCGGTCTCGGTCTGCCACCAGTTGTCGTGGATGGGCAGACCCAGGGCGTCGACCCCCCAG
>DATHUL010000076.1:0-4602 GCA_035462285.1 Acidimicrobiia bacterium | reverse complement strand
CCCTTGGCCCGGGTCAGGTGGTAGGAGAAGAGCTGGGCGATGACGACGGACGGGATCGGGGAGAGCCACTCCTCGACGTCTTCACCGAAATTCAGGTTTCCCGTAGTGAGGTCCTCCATCCGTGAGTCGTTCCCGATGACCGTCAACGATGCCCCCGCCGCGGCACAGCGACCGAGCACTTCGGCCACGTCGTCGGCGGCGGGGCCGATCGCGGTCACGGCCAGGACCGGGTAGCCAGGCTCGAGCACAGCCACCGGGCCGTGGAGGAAGTCGGCGGTGGAGAACGGCTGGGCAACGACATGGTTCAGCTCCTGGAGCTTGAGCGCCCACTCGAATGCGGTGGATTGGTTGAAGCCACGACCCAGGACCGCGCAGTGCTCGATTCCGGACAGGGGCCCGGACAGCTCCCGCGCCCGTTGATCGCTTTCGAGGGCATCGGCCACCCACCCCGGGAGCCTGGCGAGAAGACCGCTCTCCCGGTTCAGCGCCTCGGAGATCATGGCGATCACGGTGAGCTGGGCGGTGAACGTCTTGGTGGCCGCCACCGCCCGTTCTTCCCCGGCCTGGAGGTCGATCACCACGTCGGCGTAGTCGGTCACAGGTGAGTCCGGCTCGTTGGTGATGGCTACGGTCGGCCGACCCTGTGACCGCCCTTCCTCGAGCACGGCGACGATGTCCGGCGACTCCCCGCTCTGGGAGATGGCGACCACCAGGGCGCCGTCGAGCCGGGGCGGCCGGTCGTAGACGGAGAACAGCGATGGCGTGGTCAGCCCCACCGAGATGCCGTTCCGGGTGCCCCAGACGTACTGGGCGTAGCGGCCGGCATTGTCCGAGGTCCCTCGTCCGGCGATGACCGCGTGGGTGCATCCGGCGAAGAGCCGGGCTACGTGACCGGCCGGCTCGTGGTTGCCGGCGATGATGCGGGCGACGACGTCGGGCTGTTCCCTGATCTCGTCGATGAGGGTCATCGGCTCTCCTCGATCGGGTATGCCTCGAGACCGTCGACCGTCGTCTTCACAACTCGAAGCTGGCGGTCGAACACGGTCAGATCGACGCGCCCGGAGTCGAGCTGTCCCCGGTCGGTGGCCCCGATCAGAGAGGCGGGGAGGAGAGAGGCGGCGTCGAGAGCCTGATCCAGACTGGCCGAGCTCGAGGCGAGCAGGTTGGCCACGGCACGGTCGAGGGTGAGGGTGCTTCCCGCCAGCACGTCGCTCCCGATCCTCGGCCCCTGGTCGGTGACCTCCACCGTCTGATCACCGAGCAGGTACCTCCCCGGGCCGAGCCCGGTTGCCTGCATACCGTCGGTCACCAGGACGAAGCGGTCAGGGCCGAGATGGTCCCAGGCCAGCCGGATCGCGGCCGGGTGGCTGTGGATCCCGTCGACGATCACCCCACAGGGTCGCCCGGAGTCGAGGGCGGCCCCCACTACTCCCGGAGCCCGATGGTGGAACGGGCTCATCTGGTTGAACAGATGAGTGACCGCGGTCCAGGGCCCGTGCAAGGCGCGGGAGGCCGTCTCGAAGTCGGCGCCGGTGTGGCCCACGGAGACCACGATTCCGGCGGCGGCGAGGATCTCGGCCGCTGGGAACGCATCTTCGAGCTCGGGGGCGATGGTGACCATCCGGATCACCCCGGACCCGGCCCAGCGGGCGGCGACCCCGAGGTCCGGTGCCCGCAGCAGCGTCGGGTTGTGTGCCCCCCGCCACTCCGGGGAGAGCCAGGGTCCCTCGACGTGGAGCCCGAGCGGCTCGGCCCCGACATACCCGGGAGGCGGGCCGGCCTGGATCACGGCTATGGCGGAGTCGACCAGCTCGTAGGGGGCGGAGACGATGGTGGGGAGAAATGTGGTCACGCCGGTGGAAGGAAGATGACGCCCCACCTCCCATATCGAGGCCGGGTCGGTGGTGAAGTCGTTGCCCCAGCCACCGTTCAACTGGAGGTCGATCAGCCCGGCGGCGACGGTATGCATGTCCTCGTCGATGTCGGTCATGTCTGCCATCGGTGACCGATCGGGTACAGGCCGGGGATGGCGACGGGCAGTGAGCCGCCTCCCTCGGGCTGCTGGAAGAGGCACCTGGCCAAAGCCGCCATCGAGGGATGATGCCCGCTGTAGGTGCAGAGATGCGTCTCGGCCTCCGGGTAGGTGCTCAGGTCGAAGGGGGTGCGCAAGGCGACGGTGATCACCGGAGTGGGGGTGGCGAGCAACTCCTTGGCCATTGCGGCCTGCCCCGGTGTTGCCGTGACCGTGCCCAACACCACCAGGTCGTGACCGGCTGCGGCGCTCACCGCCTCAGACAGGTCGGCCGGCTCGGGATCGTGCGGGTAGACGATCTCGGTCACATGGGGATGGTGGGCGCGAAGTGCGTCGCTGAGAGCCGGCGAGTAGAGGGCAGTGGTGTCGGCCGGGGTGACGTTGGCCGGCATCGGCTCCAGGGCGAGGATCCTTGCACCGGGCTCGAGCCGGAGCGGGAGCATTCGGCGATGGTCGCGAACCACGGTCACCGACCTTTGGGCCAACTCGGCGGCGAGGTCGCCATGACTGCCGACCACATCCGGCTCCAGCTGAGGGCGGGGAACGACCTGCCGCAGACCTTCGATCCGCCGACGGGACCGGTCCAGTGTGTCCTCGGGGATCAGACCGCGTGACGCCCCTCGCTCCACCGCCACCCGGACCCGCTCCTGGAGGACCGGGTCGGGCATGCAGAGGAGGAGGTCGGTCCCGCCCCTGATCATGGTGATGATCTCCACCACCTGGGCCGGGCCCTGATCCAGGGCTCCCATGTCGAGGGCGTCGGTGATGACCAGCCCCTCGAACCCCATCTCGGACCGGACGAACCCGTCGATGGCGCGCTCCGAGGCCGAGGTGGGGAGGTCGTGGCTCCCGGTGAGGGCGGGGACCAGGTAGTGCCCCATCATCACCATCTCGGCGCCGGCCTCGAAAGCGGCCCGGAACGGCGGCAGCTCCACCGCCTCCAGCCGAGCCCGGTCCAGGTCGAGGAGGGGGAGCTCGTAGTGGGGGTCGGTCCGGGCCTCGCCCTTGCCCGGAAAGTGCTTGGGCGTGGCGAAGACGCCGGCGTGGCGGAACCCTTCGACCATCGCCCTGGTGTATCGAGCCACGGTCTCCGGCTCCGCCCCGAAGCTCCTGATTCCCAGTGACGGGTTGTCGGGTCGACTGGACACGTCGGCGACCGGGGCATAGTTGACGTTTATCCCCACCGCCCTGAGCTCGGCGCCCATGGCTGCCGCCACCCGAAAGGCCAGATCGGTGTCGCCGCCGGCGCCCAGCGCCATGTTCCCGGCGAACGGGGTGGACCCGGTGAGGCCGAGGAGCTGGCCGCCCTCCTGGTCTACCGCGATGAGCAGGGGCAGCGGCGAGGAGTTGAGCTCCTGGAGGCTGGCGGTCAGTTCCGCCACCTGTTTCGGGCTCTCCATGTTCATCTCCCGGAACAAGGTGATTCCGGCAGGCGGCGATTCGGCGAGACGGTCCCGGAGCCAGTCGGGGACCTCGGTCCCTTCGAAGGCCAGCATCAGGTGTGGGTCGGCGACGCTCATCCCTTGACCGAGCCGGCGAGGAGGCCCCGGACGAAGTATCGCTGCAAGGTGAGGAACACGATCAGGGGAATCACCATCGAGACGAAGGCGGCGGCGGTGAGCAGATGGAATGCCTCCCCGCGCGATCCCACGATCGAGGCGAGCTCGATGGTGAGCACGGACACGTCCCCCGCCGTCCCCAGGAACACCAGGGCGACCAGGAAGTCGTTCCACACCCAGAAGAACTGGAGGATGGAAAGGGAGGCGAGGGCAGGTACGGATAGGGGCAGGACCAGTCGGGTGAAAGCAGTGAACGGCGAGGCTCCGTCGATGTAGGCCGATTCGAAGATGTCCTTGGGCAACTGCGATATGAAGTTGTAGAGGAGGAACACCGAGAGCGGAAGACCGAAGCCGGTGTGTGCCAGCCAGATTCCCACGAAGCTCCCGGTGAGCTCGGTCGATTGATAGATCTTGAGCAGTGGGACCAGGGCGAGCTGCAGGGGGACGACGATCAGGCCGACCATGACGCCGAACATCAAGCTACGGCCCCGGAACTTGAGCCAGGCGAACCCGAAGGCGGCGAAAGCGGCCAGGGTGATCGGGATGATGGTCGACGGAATGGTGACGATCAGGCTGTTGATCAGGGCATCGAACAGCCCTCCCGAGGTGAGGACCCTGCCGTAGTTGGCAAGGGTCCACTCGGTGGCCACCGGGTTGAACAGCGATGTCCACCAGCCGGTCGAGCTGCTGTCCACGGAGGTGCGGAAGGAGTTGGTGAGCAGACCGAGCGAGGGAATGGTCCACACCGCCACGATGAGGAGGACGGCGAGCCTGACCAGCCAACCGGCCGGCTGGTGGCCCCTCACCTTCGCGCTCTTGGTCGCAGTGGTCACGCTCCCACACCCTGCCGGCGGAGATTGCGGATGTTGATCACCATGATCGGGAGCACGGCGAGGAGGAGGATCACGGCCATGGTGGTGGCCTGCCCGAAGTTGCGGAACCGGAACATCTCCTGATACATCCGGACCGCCACCACGGAGGTGTCGAAGTTCCCCCCGGTGGTGACGAAGA
>DATHUL010000075.1:0-2680 GCA_035462285.1 Acidimicrobiia bacterium | reverse complement strand
GCCAGATGGTGGGAGCGGGCATGGGATGAGGATAGGAAGCGCGGCTTACTCCCGCGACGTCTCGACCACGGTGAGCAGATGCCCGGAGCCGACGGCGTCGGCGAGGGTGTTCCAGGTTGCCGTGCTCACCACGCCCTCCTCCTCGATCTCGGCACAGGCGAGGTGGACCGCGTCGACCAGGGCCCCCAGGGATTGGTCGAGCTCGTAGGCCTGGGCCACCGCGATACGGGCGTCTGCGACGTCGTGACGGCCCACCGCCCGGATCGCCTCCTCGGCGAAGGCCTCCGCCTTCGGGCTCATCAGATCTCGCGGACCAGATATCGCCGGAGGATGTCGATGCGCCGGTCGAGAGTCTCCGGCTCGAGATACCAGAGCATGGCGGCCACGGTGGAGAGCAGAGGGTTCCCGTCCTGGGGCGTGAACGAGAAGCCGACCACCTCGTTGCCGTTCCGGACCGCCAGCGTCTCCAGGGCGACCACCGTCTGGCTCATGATCCGTCCGTAGTAGCCATGGTCCCGCCCGAAGGAGAACACCTGGTTGGCGGACTTCTTGTGGGTGACCGCCACCCTGGTGTTGGCCATCAGCCGGTCCTTGGCCTCGTCCACCGTGATGTCCTCGTCGAGTTGGAGCGAGAACTGGATCGAGTGCATGTACTGGGTGTTGATCTTGACCGCCGAGGAGTAGAGGTTGAGGTCGTACCCCAGTGTCCCGAACAGCTCGTGGGCGTCCCGGGCATGGTGGGTGCCGAACCGCTCATCCTTGTGCGCCTCCACCGTGGGGCTGGCAACGAACCCGTCGTCCTGGCTGATGTCATTGGCCCGCCTCATGCACAGGAAGCGCCCGTCTTCGAGATGGCTGGTCCCGTCGGCATCGATTGCCAGCGAGCGAATCAGGGCCGCGATGTTGTGGGTGTTGCAGGAGACGATCTGGAGGAACTTGTCGTCACCCCGGACCAGGGCCTCGTCGTTGATCCCTCGGGCATACATCTTGCCGAACCCGAACTCCGACCCCTGTGCCATAAAGCCGATCGGGCCATCGGCGTGGTCGTAGAACTCGTCCTTCATCTCGTTCCCCACCGGGGTGCAGTCGATGACGACAGTGGCACGCTCGATCGCCTCTCGCGCCCCGTACTTGGGGGCGTGGCCCAGATCCTCGAAGGCTGCACGTCGGTCTTCGTCGACGGAGAGGACCGCCCCCCGGCCCTCCAGGTCCGAGACCTTGGCCCGCTCGGTGAGGAGAGGCGTCCGCTTGTGGAAGGTGACCTCCTCGATGCCGAAGTGCTCCCGGTTGTCGGCGAGAAGACCGATCAGGGGCTCACCGATGGTGCCGGTGCCCACGACATGGACGATGTTCATGACGGTCGATCCTCCGAAAGGAAGCGGGATACTCGGTGCTGCAGACTACTTGCCCTGACCGGGGCGGTCCCAAACTTCCTGCCAGAAGCGCCTCATGGGCCGGTGCCGGGCTGCGCGGCGACCGAGAATTGGGCCTGCTCGGTGGAGCCCTCCAGGGCCAGGGTCGAGGTCGACCCTCCGGAGACCGCCTGGCTCACCAGGTCGAAGTAGCCCGCCCCCACCTCGCGCTGGTGTCTGGTGGCGGTGTAACCCCGGGTCTCCATGGCGAACTCCCGGTCCTGCAACTCGACATAGGCGGTCATTCCGGTGGAGGCGTAGCCGCGGGCAAGCTCGAACATCGAAGCGTTGAGCGAATGGAAGCCGGCCAACGTGATGAACTGGTAGCGGTAGCCCATCGCCCCCAACTCCTTCTGGAATCGGGCAATGGTCTCGCCGTCCAGGTGCTTCGACCAGTTGAAAGACGGCGAGCAGTTGTAGGCCAGCATCTTGCCCGGGTACACCTCGTGGATCGCATCGGCGAACCGCTTGGCCTCGTCGAGGTCGGGTCGGGCGGTCTCGCACCAGAGGAGATCGGCATAGGGGGCGTAGGCCAGGCTGCGGGCGATGGCCGGCCCCAACCCGTCTCTGACCCGGTGAAACCCTTCCGATGTCCGCTCACCGGTGATGAAGGGATGGTCCCGCTCGTCGACGTCGGAGGTGAGAAGTGTCGCCCCGTTGGCATCGGTCCGGGCCACGATCAGGATGGGGACGTCCATCACATCGGCGGCCAGCCGGGCGGCCTGCAGGCTCCGAACATGCTGCCCGGTGGGAACCAGGACCTTGCCCCCCATGTGCCCGCATTTCTTCTCGGCCGCCAGTTGATCCTCGTAGTGGACGCCGGCGGCCCCGGCCTGGATGAATCGCTTGGTCAGCTCGAACACGTTCAGGGCGCCGCCGAATCCGGCCTCGCCGTCGGCGACGATCGGGACGAACCAGTCGATGTCGGTGTCACCCTCGGCCCAATGGATCTGGTCTGCCCGGCGCAAGGCGTTGTTGATCCGCTCGACCAGTGCCGGGGCCGAATCCGAGGGGTAGAGCGACTGGTCGGGGTAGACGTCACCCGACGAGTTGCCGTCGGCGGCGACCTGCCAGCCGGAGAGATAGATCGACTTCAGCCCGGCCCTGACCATCTGGACCGCCTGCCCGCCGCTGATCGCCCCCAAGGCGCTGACATAGTCCTCGGCGGCGAGCAGGTCCCAGAGCTTCACCGCCATTCGGTTGGCCAGGGTGAATTGTTCCCTGATGCTTCCCCGGAGCCGAACCACATCCTCGGCCGTGTAGTCGCG
>DATHUL010000074.1:0-5804 GCA_035462285.1 Acidimicrobiia bacterium | reverse complement strand
GTGGATGCTGTCCAATCGGGGGCCGATGATGATCCGGCGCGATTGGCGTCCCGGGTTCACCATCGACCTCCAGCAGAAGGACTTGCGCCTCGTCCTCGAAACCGCCGACGAGGTGGGCGTGCCCATGCCCGGTGTCGCCCTGGTCTTCCAGCTCTACCGGGCGCTCCAGGCCCGAGGCCTCGGCTCCGAAGGGAACCACGCCCTGGTCAAGGCCCTGGAAGAGCTGGCCGGGATCAGGCTGGGAGAGTGAGCGTTATGCAATGCGTCACGTATCCGTGACGCCCTGCATTAGGAAAGCAGTTCTTCTCTGAGGCGGGCGACGTGGCCGGTGGCCTTGACGTTGCGGTAGGCCTTTTCCAGGGTGCCGTCGGGGCCGATGACGAAGGTGGAGCGGATCAGCCCCTCCATCTTCTTCCCGTAGAGGGTCTTCTCCCCCCAGGCGCCCAGCGATGTGGCCAGCGTCTTGTCCTGGTCGGAGAGCAGGTCGAAGTTGAGCCCCTCCTTCTCCTTGAACTTGGCATTCCTCGCCGGCGGGTCGGGGCTCACCCCCACTATCTCGTACCCTGCCTCGCCGAACTCGCCGTAGCTGTCGCGGAAGTCGCACGACTCCTTGGTGCAGCCCGGGGTCATCGCCGCCGGGTAGAAGAACATGATCAGCCTGCGACCGGCGAAGTCATCGGAGGTGACGGTGTCACCATCCTGGTTGGGGAGACTGAACTCGACTTTCTGGGTCATGTTTCCGAGGCTACCCGACCTTCGAAACCGGCTAATCCGCCTCCGAGGCAGCCTTCGCCTCCGGAGACTTGAGGAAAGTCATCCCCCCGGCGAAGAAAGAGAGCGCGGCAGGTAGCCAATAGGAGACGATGCGGTAGATCAACACCGGGGCCACGGTGGTCGCGGCCGGGAAGCCATAAGCGCTGAGGATGAACACCAGACCGGCCTCGGTGACCCCGAGACCCCCCGGAGTGCCGGGGAGACCCCCGGCGAGCTGGGCGACCCCGAAGGCGGCCATCACCTGGAAGGCGTTGACCTCGAGCCCGAACCCGGTCAGGACCAAACCCAGTGCGCCACCCTCGAGAACCAGCCTGGACCAGATGTAGGTCTGTGACTCCGGGCCGGGGAGATGGTTGATCACCGTCGAGTCGAGACGCTTCTTGAGCCGTTTGGGGAGAAATCTGGACAACGACCCGAGCCTGCCCGACCCGAACATGAGGAGCGCCCCGGCGAGGAGGACGAAAGGGGCGAGGACGGCCAGGCTGATCGAGAAGACCTGAGCGGAGTCGCGCGGTCTTGCCAGGAGGAGCCCGACCCCGGCCATCATGAGCAGCCCGGAGTAGTTGAGCAGTACCGTGCGCACCGCCGCCCCGGTTGTCCCCGGCTCCTCGTCCCGCACCGTCCAACCCATCGCCACCGGCGTGATCGCCCCGCCGGCAGGAATGAGACGCGCCACTCCGGCTCCGACCAGGGCGGCCTTGAACGACGAGAAGGCCCTGAGATGCCCGCCTGCCTGCTCGACCGACTCCTTATAGAGGAGGCCAAAGAACCATGCGGCCGCGATCTGTGCCGCCGCGGCGAGGGCGACCAGGCCCCAGCCGAACGAGCTCATCGTGGGCAGCTCGAAGTTGTTGAGGATGAAGCCGAGGAATCCGATGTAGAGGATCGCCGCGATCGCGGCGATCCATGCCACCCGTTTCGGGCTCACGGAGTCAGCAGATCGTCCGCACCGTGGGGAAAGTCCTCCCCGCCGGGATCGGTGTCGAAAATGGCTCGCCTCATGGCGGGACGGACCCCGCGCGGGCTGTCGGGATTGCCCTGCATCCTCCGGCTCATGAGCACGATGGAGAGGGCCAGGAGCAGGATCGACTCGGTCGCCGGCCGCCCCAGACTGGCCGAAACGATGGGAAGGAGGCCCCAACCGAGGAACCCGGCGACCCCGCCGCCGAACCTCCAACCCGCCACCGACCAGCCCGTCGTCCACACCAGCAGCACCGGATCGAGGGCGACGAGCATGCCCACCGATGTGGCCAGACCTCGTCCGGAGCGGCCTCGCATGAACAGAGACCAGTTGTGTCCGATCACCGCCATCAGCCCCACCATGCCGGCCGCTCCCCTGGTGAAGCCCATGCTCTCGGCGAGCAGGACCGGGTACAGGCCCTTCAACCCGTCGAGAACACCGGCGGTGAGACCCCAGGGCCAGCCGGAAACCCGGGTCAGGTTGCCGGCGCCCACGTTCCCGGTTCCGACCTGGCGCAGATCGACGCCCCGGACGCGTCCGATCACCTGAGCGAACGGAATCGACCCCAGGAGATAAGCCCCCACCAGCAGGAGAGGCCAGTACAAAACCCACGGTGAATCTGGCATCTGCCTGCAGCACGGTAGCCAGACCACGATCACTCGGGAAGCCCACCCCACCGGGTCAGGACCGGTCCTGAGGGAACTTCAGCGTCGTCCCGGCGTCTGGTCCGACACCCCTCGGTCCCAGTTCCGGCTCTTGGTTATCGTCCGCCTCATGAGCTCCCAGGGAGGACGGATGCCGATGAAGATCACCTACGCCACCATGTCCGCCGACAACGAGGAGATGAACCGGGCCTACGAGGATGCGGTCGACGGGGTCAGGTCACGTCTCGGCCAGGACCACGGGGTGATCGTCTCCGGCGAGGAGCGCACAGATCGCGAGATGTACGAGGAGCGGTCTCCGATCGACTCGGAGATCGTGGTAGGTCGCTACGCCCAGGCGACGAGCGAAGACGTGGACGATGCGGTGAGCGTGGCCAGGGTCTTCGCCCCCGAGTGGGAGTCATGGGGCTGGGAGCGACGACGTGATCTGATGCTGAGAGCTGCCGATCTGATGGAGGCCGAGCTGTTCGACCTGGCGGCCTTGATGTCCTACGAGATCGGCAAGAACCGGCTCGAGGCCCTCGGCGACGTCGCCGAGACGGTCGAATTCCTCCGGTACTACGCACGTCAGATCACCGAGCACGACGGATTCGTCACCCCGCTCGGCTCACACGGGCCCAACGACGTGAATACGTCGGTTCTGCGCCCGTTCGGGGTCTGGGCGGTCATCTCCCCGTTCAACTTCCCGATGGCTCTGGCCGGGGGGCCCTCGATCGGAGCGCTGATCACCGGGAACACGGTCGTGGTCAAGCCGTCGAACCAGGGAGCGCTGATGGCGCTGGAGCTCTATCGGGTGATGACAAGCGCAGGTCTCCCCAAAGAAGCCCTCCACATCTTGACCGGCGGTGACGAGGTCGGGGACCGCCTCGCCCATCACGACGACATCGACGGTCTCACCTTCACCGGGTCATACCCGGTGGGGATGTATCTGTACCGAACCGTCAACGAGAAGCGACCCAAGCCCGTGGCCTGCGAGATGGGGGGGAAGAACCCGGTGATCGTCACCGCCAGCGCCGATCTCGACGTGGCGGCGCAGGGCATCGTGCGCGGCGCCTTCGGGCTCAGCGGCCAGAAGTGCAGCGCCACCTCCCGGGTCTACGTCGAGGAACCGGTCTACGACCAACTGGTGGCCAAGCTGGCGGAGGCGACCGGGAAGCTGACCGTGGGGAACCCGCTCCGTCTCGAGACCTTCATGGGCCCGGTCATCGACCAGGCTGCGGTAGAACGGTTTCAGAAGGCGGTGGACGAGGTGAAGAGCAGCGGTGGCGAGGTCTATTCCGGAGGGGAGGTCCTCACCGACGGCGAGTACGCCAAGGGCCACTACGTGCAGCCGACCGTGGTGACCGCCCCCCTCGACTCCTGGATCTGGGACGAGGAGCTGTTCATGCCCTTCGTCAGTGTGGCCAAGGTCTCGTCCTTGGAGGAGGGCCTCGCCCTCTCCAACGACACCGAGTTCGGGCTCACCGCCGGCCTCTTCTCCGGAGACGAGAAGGAGATCGAGAAGTGGTTCGACGAGATCCAGGCCGGAGTGACCTATGTGAACCGAGCCGCCGGCGCAACCACCGGCGCCTGGCCCGACATAAACCCGTTCGGGGGATGGAAGGGGTCGGGAACCTCGGGCACCGGCGGCGGCGGCCCCTGGTACCTACGCCAGTTCCTCCACGAGCAGTCGCGCACCCTGATCAAGGGCTGAGAACCGCGTTCCTAATGCAGGGCGTCACATATGCGTGACGCGGTGCATTGAGTATTCCCGCCCGGGCACCCCTAACCCTGTTCGAAACGCAGCTTCATACCGTCGGGGTCGGATATCTCGACGGCAGTGTCACTCGCATTCGTCTCGATGGCGAGACTGCCCAGATGCTGCTCCCACCGCTCCAGGTCGTCCACCACGAAGGTGAGCGCGGCGGGCCTGGACTCACCTTCGACCAGCTCGATGCGCTGTCCGCGGGCCGACTCGATCACCTCGGCGGCCACCCCCCGCTTGGGGGTGCGCACATGTTTGAAGCCGAGCCGTCCCTCGTAGAAGTCGAGCGAGTCCCGGAGTGAGGTGACACCGATGCGGACCGCGGTGGCAACCACTCCGCCCGGGGCGCGGGTTGGCCCCCCGCCGGCAAGGACCTGTTTCGCCTCTTCGATGCTGAAACGCCCGGCTGTCACCTCGCGGCCCACGATCACGCCATCGAGGCTGCGGCCGGCCGCCTGGAGCCGGACCAGATCGCGTAGATCATCGAGGTCCCGCACCCCGCCGGCGGCGATGACCGGCTGCTCCACCGTCGCCAGTGCCTCCGCCATGATCTGGAGGTTGGGCGGGTCTTCGAGCGCGTCCCGGCCCGCTTCCGACACCAGGAAGGAGACGACACCGGCCGAGGACATCTCGATCAACACCTCTTCCAGGTACCGGCCGCTGTTCTCGGTCCAACCCTTGGTCACGATCTCCTCGTCGGAGCGGACGTCGAGTGAGACAGCGATCCGGTCCGGGTTCTCCCGACAGAGGTCCCAGACCATGTTCTGGTTCTCGATGGCAGCCGTGCCCATGACGATCCGCCATGCCCCCTGCTCGATGAGACGTCGGGCTTCGATCTCGGAGCGGACCCCTCCGGCTACCTGGACCGGGACCGGCACCTGGGCGATGAGACGGTCGATCAGCTCACGG
Organism: Acidimicrobiia bacterium; assembly: GCA_035462285.1. GTDB lineage: Bacteria > Actinomycetota > Acidimicrobiia > Spongiisociales > ZC4RG35 > JARDZU01. The sequence goes on along the minus strand of DATHUL010000074.1, from coordinate 754 downwards.
TTCCGGTAATCGCCGTAGGCGGCGGCGTCGAGGTCGACGATATGCATGTAGTCCACGCCCTGCTCCGCCCAGTGGCTGGCCCGCCGGATCGGGTCGTTGTCCAGGGCGATGGCGTCGTCGAGCCGCCCCCGGGGCAGCCGCACCGACAACCCTCCCAATATGTTGACCCGGGCGTACAGATCCATCACAGGAACCTACCCGCTTCTTTATGCAGGGCGTCACGTATACGTGACGCCCTGCATTAGGAAGGGTCAAGAAGGGGTTTCGATCCCGAGCGTCTCCTCGGCGGCATCGAGAGTCTGGCCGCCTCGGGTGACCGGGGCGAAGAGGTCGCCGTATCGCTGGAGGCGGTCCCACAGGTTGGCGATGGTGAAGACGCCGTTCTCCACCTCATCCACCTCGTCCCATCTCAGCGGGACCGACACCGGGGCACCGGGCCGGGGGCGAACCGAGTAGGCCGACGCCACGGTCTGGCCCGAGGCATTGCGGTTGTGGTCTACGAAGACCTTGCCCTTCCTCTTCGGCTTGTCCCACTCCATGGTGAGGTCGCCGGGGTTGGCAGCGGCCAGGTAGTTGCCGACCTCACCCACGAATCGACGCACCCGGGCGTAGTCATGTACCGGCTCCAACGGGACATAGACATGGAGCCCCCTCGACCCGGAGAGCTTGGGGTACCCGCTCAGCCCGAGTTGACCGAGGGCGACCTGGAGCAACTGCGCGCCCGCCACGACCTGGCCCCAACTCGAGCCCTCCG
>DATHUL010000073.1:0-12820 GCA_035462285.1 Acidimicrobiia bacterium | reverse complement strand
GACGGCGGGAACTGGGAGGTCGGGGTCCCCGCCTTCCTCTCCTCGTTGCGGGGGATCGTCGGGGTGTCGTTCCAGCTTCGCACCCTGGAGGCTGCGGTTCACTCCGGCCAGTACGGAGGCGTCTTCCCCGACGCCCTGATCGCCATGGTCCGGCTTCTGGCCACACTGCACGACGATCGGGGAAACGTCACCATTCCCGGTCTGGTCAGCGGGGAGATCGACGGGCTGGAGATACCCGAAGAGCTGGCTCGCCGTCTCACCAGGGTGGTCGACGGGGTGGAGCAGATAGGGACCGGATCGATCCCTTCCCGGATGTGGACCCGCCCGGCGATATCGATCCTGGCACTGGACGCTCCCCCGGTGTCCGAAGCGATCAATCAGCTCGTCCCGGTGTCCCGGGCCAAGGTCAGCCTGCGCACAGCCCCCGGTGAGGACACCATGGCCGCACTCGAAGCATTGAAGCGCCATTTGGTGGAGAACGCTCCATGGGGCACCAAGGTCGAGATCTTCCACGAGGAGCACGGCGATGCGTCGACTCTCGACACCGACAACTTCGCGGTCGAGGCATGGTCGAGGGCGTTCGCCGAAGCGTTCGGCACCGAGCCGGTGATGATGGGGGCAGGGGGCTCCATCCCCTTCATCGCCACCTTCGGCGAGCTCTTTCCCGACGCACCGATCCTGGTGATCGGTACCAGTGATCCGACCAGTTGGTACCACGCCCCCAACGAGAGCCAGGACCTGGGAGACTTGGAGAAGGCTGTCCTCGCCGAAGCCATCGCTTTCCGCCTGCTCGGGGAGGGCGGCGGGCGGTAGTCGGACAGGGATTCAGCGCGAACCGCTGAACCGCTGTTGCCTCCACGCCTCGTAGACCACGATGGCTGCCGAGTTGGACAGGTTGAGCGAGCGGACCCCGGGCAACATGGGAAGACGGAGCCGCTCGGTCAGCCAGTCGAGCCCGAGCACCTCATCGGGGAGACCGTCCGACTCGGGACCGAAGAGGAGACAATCACCGGGTCGATAGGCGACGTCGGTATAGAGCCGCTCCCCGTCGACGGTGAAGGCGAAGACGCGTTCGGGTCGCAGTGCCCGACGCCAGGCCCCCAGGTCGGCATGCACCATGACACCCGCCTTGTCCCGATAGTCCATCCCGGCCCGACGCAGCCTGGCGTCGTCCATCTCGAAGCCGAGCGGCTCGATCAGATGAAGGTGACAACCGGTGACCGCGGCGAGACGCATCGCATTGCCGGTGTTGGGTGGGATCTCGGGCCGGAAGAAGACGATCTCGAACACGTCAGCGAAGATCGAAGAGACGCAGCTCGGTGTCCTCGACTTCGCGCAGACCGTCGTAGTCGACCTCGACTGCATCGATCCCCCGGGCCCGGGCCAGCACCCGGGCCTGCGGGGTGATCGATTGGGCGACCAGCATCCCCCGAATCGGCCCCAAGCGGGGGTCCTGCTCCAGTCTGGCCAGATAACGGGAGAGTTGCTCCACTCCGTCGATCTCTCCCTTGCGCGTCACCTCGATGGCCACGACACGGTCCTGGGAGTCTGAGCAGAGGAGGTCGATCGGCCCGATGTCGGTCGGGTACTCGCGACGGATCAGGGTGAGCCCTTCTTCGAGCACCCAGGGACGGCCGGCGAGCAGCTCCTGGAGATGGGCCTCTACTCCGTCCTTCTGCAGACCCGGGTCCTCACCCAGCGAATGGGTCACGTCCTCGATGACCTCCGAGATCGTGATCACCAGCTTCTCTCCCTTGTTGTTGGTGACCTCCCATCGACCCTCGTAGATCTCCAGGAGGTTCGGAGCGACCATCCAGTTCAGCGGCTTGGAGGCATTGCCGTCGGAGTGGATGGCCAGGGTGCCGTCCTCCTTGACCATGATCAATCTGACCGCTTCGGGGAGATGGGCGGTGAGCCGGCCCGTGTAGTCGACCGTGCACCGGGCGATGACGAGTCTCAAATGTGGGCGAGGGTACCGGTGCGATGGATCCTGACCGCGACCACCGTGCTCATCGCGAACAGCCCGGCGAGGACGAGCCAGCCCGGTGTGTACACGCCCAGCCGATCCACCGAGAAGCCCATCAGCGGCGCCCCGAGACCGATTCCGGTGAGAAAGCCGAGCATGGCCAGGCCGGTGCCCCGACCGACCAACTCGGGGACCGAGTAGTCCATCACCGCCAGCATCCCCACCGCGTTCCACGCCACCGCCCCCGATCCGAACAGGAGGGCGGTCAGGACCAGCACCCAACTGGGTGCATTGCCCGATGCGGCCAGGGCGAGGAGCACCGCTCCCACCGCCGACTGTGCCGCGAGCAGACGGAGGGTTCGCCCGTGGCCCAGCCATCGCTCCGACACCGAGCCCCAGGTGATCCGGGCGATCACCCCGACCAGGCCGACCCCGGCGATGAGCAGTCCGGCCTGCGCCTTGGTCCAGCCCTGATCCTCCTGGGCGAAGAGCGGAAGGAAGGTGGTGGTGGCAGAAACGCCGAGCCCAGTCAGGGTCCCGTAGACCGCGATCCACTTCACCGCGGCAGGTATCGGCGCCTTGGGCATTCCCGCCGCCCTCTGCTCGCGTCTCACCTCCGGCCGTCGCCACATGGCGGCGAGGGCGACGATCGGGAACACCAGGAACGACGCCCAGGCCACCCTCCAGTCGGCCAGATCGGAGATGGCGGGCAGAAGCAGCCCGCCCAGGAAGGCTCCCGCCTGGACGCCGGACTGCTTGATCCCGGTGATGAAGCCCCGGGCCCCGGCGGCGACGTTGTCGACGATGAGGGCGTTGGTCGCCGGGTTGGTCCAACCGTTGGGCAGCCCGGTGAGGATGGCGCCTCCGAAGAGGACGATGTAGCTCGGGGAGAGGGAGATCATCGCCATCGCCGCCATGGCCACGACGAGCACCCCGGTGACGGACTTGACGCTGCCGAGACGATCGGTCACCCGCCCGAACATCGGCGAGAGCAATGCGCCGGTGAACCCCGAGGCCGAGACCAGGGCGCCGATCTGCCACCGCTCGATGGAGAACTCTCCGATCAGATCGGACGCGATCACCCCGAAGCCGCTCTGGCCGAAGGTGGCCACACCCATCGCGGTGGCGGTGATCGCGGCGAGGGAGAACCGGGAGAATGGCCGCATCGACGGCACGCTAGGTGACATGTAGATTCCGATGATCGATGTGAGGTGGCAATGAAGCGAATCGCCGTGGGCACCGAGAAGGGGGCATACCTGCTCGGAGGCTCCGGCTCCTCCTGGACGGTGGAGGGCCCCATTTTCCCGGGCTGGAAGGTGACCGCTTTCGGCCGGGCCGGCGACGGATTCCACCTCGCCGCGGTGGGGAGCAACTGGTTCGGAGTCGGCATCCATCGCAGCAGCGACGAGGCGAGTTGGGAACCGACCGACACCCCTCCTGCCTGGCCCGAGGGCTCGGGCCGGAAGATGGAGCAGATCTGGGTCTTCCACGACGACGGCAGGCGTCTCTGGGCCGGTGTGGCCGAGGCCGGGCTGTTCGTCTCGGACGACGGGGCGGCCACCTGGGACCCGGTGCCCGGGCTGAACGAGCATCGCACCCGTGGTGAATGGAGCCCGGGGTTCGGAGGTCTCTGCGCCCACCGGGTCCTGACCGCACCCGGGAGGATCTGGGTCGGGATCTCCGCGGTCGGTTGCTTCAGGTCCGACGACGGCGGAATCACCTGGGAGCCGAAGAATCGGGGCGTCCCCCCGGTCGACACCGCCGACGAAGCCGAACCACCAGAAGTGGGCTACTGCATCCACGGGCTTGCCCAGGACCCGGTCTCCCCCGACCGGATGTGGCGTCAGGATCATCGCGGCGTGTTCCGCACCACCGATGGCGGGGACACATGGCAACGAATCGAAGAGGGCCTACCGGCAGGGTTCGGGTTCGTGATCTGGCGTCACCCGGGAACCGGGCGTCTCCTCACCGTCCCGCTTCACTCCGATGGGAATCGGGTTCCGGTGGACGGGAGGCTCCGGGCCTACGCCTCAGACGACGACGGCGACTCCTGGCAGGTGGCCGGCACCGGCTGGTCCGACTCGCCCCAGTTCACCGGGGTGCTGAGGAGCGCCTTCGACGGAGACGACTCCGGGGCGTTCTGCTTCGGCACCACCGGAGGGAAGATCTGGCTCACCGAGGACAGCGGCGAGTCATGGCGCCAACTCGACCCGTCCTTCCCCAGGATCGCGGCGATTCGGATCGTCGAGTGACGGTTCGGGTGCGCTTGCCCCGTGTCCTCACCGACACCACCGCGGTCGCATCGAGACACGAGGTGACCGGTGCCACGTTGGGCGAGGTCTTGGAGAGTCTCTTTGCCGATGCTCCCGGGCTGCGTCACCACCTGCTCGACGAGCAGGGGCGGATCCGACCTCATGTCCTCGTCTTCGTCGACTCGGTCCGGGCAGACATCGACAGCGCGGTCGGACCGGACGCCGAGGTCCAGGTCCTGCAGGCGGTGAGCGGCGGCTGAAGCCGGACCGCGAGGATCTCAGTCGGGAACGGGGTCGGTACGGGTCGGTCGGGTGAACACGAACCAAAGGGCGAACACACCGACCGCAGCGAGGAGGGCCCGCAGCGCGGCCTGATCGACGAGGAGGGTGGCGGAGAGCGAGAGCGACACGGTGATCCCGATCGCGGCCACCCATTTCATCCGCACAGTGAGGCCTCCGGACCGATAGCCCCGGATCATCTTCCCGAACACCCGGTGATTGACCAGCCAGCTGTGGAGCCGATCCGATGACATCGAGAAGAAGAAGGCGGCGAGGATGACCAGATCGAAGGTGGGGATGAAGGGGAGCCAGCTGAAGGCGAGCAAGACCAGGCAGATCAGGCCCAGGATCAGGTAGATCCCGCGCAGGATGAGGCTGCGTGGCTTCCGGGGCGCGACGGACGACTCGACGCGTTGTGTCACGGATCCCAACCTATCTGCACCCGTTTCTGACGGCGAGTCGGTAAACGGTGCTTGGTACTTGGTACTCGGTGCCGTCGCTACTCTCGGCTGGCACGCAGGACACATGACCCAGGACTAGACATGCCGATCGCAACAGCAGAGAAGTACCGGGAGATGCTCGACGCGGCCCGGGGCGGTGGATTCGCCCTCCCCGCCATCAACGTCACCTCGTCGACGACGATCGTGGCCGCACTCGAGGGGCTGAGTCAGGCGGGATCGGACGGCATCCTCCAGGTCTCCTACGGAGGCGCCGAGTTCGCCTCGGGTCAGTCCAACAAGAGCATGCCGGTGGGCGCCATCGCACTCGCCGAGTTCGCCACCGTCGTCGCCGATCAGTACCCGGTCAATGTGGCCATGCACACCGACCACTGCCCACCGGACCGGGTCGACGGCTATCTCCGTCCTCTGCTCGAGGAGAGTCGCCGTCGCCGGGAAGGTGGCGCCGGCCCGGTGTTCCAGTCACACATGCTCGATGCCTCCAACCTGGACATGGAGGAGAACCTGGCCCTCGCCGACGAGCTGCTCGCCCTCTGCTCGGAGCTCGACATCGTCCTCGAGCTGGAGATCGGGATAGTAGGCGGGGTGGAGGACGCCACAGACAACGAGGACATCGATCGGACCAAGCTCTACACCTCGCCCCATGACATGGTGCGGGTGTCCGAGGTCCTCGGCACCTTCGACAAGGGCCTCTACCTCCTCGCCGCGGTGTTCGGCAACGTGCACGGCGTGTACAAGCCAGGGGCGGTCAGGCTCGACCCGACCATCCTCCGTGATGGTCAGGCCGCAGTGGCCGATCGATTCGGGGAGCAGGCCCGGCATTACCTGGTCTTCCACGGCGGCAGCGGGTCCAGTCTCGGAGAGATCCACGAGACCCTCGGCTACGGCGTCGTGAAGATGAACATCGACACCGACTGTCAGTACGCATACACCAGACCCATCGTCGATCACATGTTCAAGAGCTACGACGGCGTCCTCAAGGTCGACGGCGAGGTGGGGGACAAGAAGAGCTACGACCCCCGCTCCTACATGAAGAAGGGCGAGAACGGCATGGCAGCCCGTGTGACAGAAGCTGCCGAGCAGCTTCTGTCGGCGGGCAAGTCCGTGGGTTGATGGATCGCAGGCACCTGACCTGGGCGACATCAGAGCGCTTCGTACCGCGACGGTTCGTCCGCCCCTTCGTCCGCTTCACCCGGATCGAGGCGGCGTCGGGCCTCGTCCTCCTGGTCGCGGCGGCGGCGGCCATGATGTTGGCCAACTCCCCGTTGTCGTCGGACTACTTCGCCATCCTGGACACGCCTCTCGTCGTCGACTTCGGGCCGTTCCATCTCGATGAGTCCCTCCTCTATCTGATCAACGACGGTCTGATGGCGATCTTCTTCTTCGTGGTCGGGCTGGAGATCAAGCGCCAACTCGTCCTGGGGGATCTCCGCGATCGCAAGGCAGCCGCCCTCCCCGTGATGGCCGCTCTCGGGGGGATGATCCTCCCTGCCGGCATCTACCTGCTGCTCAACCTCGATGCCGGAGAGGTGGCGCTCCGGGGATGGGGCATCCCCATGGCCACCGACATCGCCTTCGCCGTCGGCGTGCTCGCCCTCCTCGGGTCGAAGGTGCCGACCGGGGCCAAGCTGTTCCTGCTCGCTCTCGCCATCGCCGACGACATCGGGGCCATAACCGTGATCGCCGTCTTCTACACCGAGGACCTCCATCTGGGATACCTGGCCTTTGCGGTGGGAGGGCTGGTCCTGGCCCGGGTGGCCAACCTGGTCCACGTCCGATCCCTGGCCTTCTATGTGCCGCTCGCGCTGGTGGTGTGGTTCCTCACCATCGAGTCGGGCGTTCACGCCACACTGGCCGGGGTAGCCCTGGGGTTCCTCACCCCGGCACGGCCGATGTACCCGGCCGACGAGTTCGATCGCCGGGCCCGGGCCATCCTCGACACCTTCCCGCTCGAGCCGGACACACCGGAAGCCCGGGAGCATGCCGACCATGAGGCGATCCTGCTCAGCGACATATCGGCCGAGGCCGTCTCACCGTTGAGCCGCCTCGAGCACCGGCTCCAGACATGGAGCTCGTTCGTGGTGGTGCCTCTGTTCGCTCTGGCCAACGCCGGCGTCGACTTCCGCGGGGTGAACATCGTGGATGCCCTGACCTCGAGCGTCGCCCTCGGGGTGGCGACGGGCCTGGTGGTGGGCAAGATGGTCGGCATCACCCTCTTCTCCTTCATCGCGGTGAGAACCGGGATGGGGCGTCTCCCTGCCGGAACCGGTTGGTTCCATGTCATAGGTCTCTCCGCGGTGGCCGGCATCGGCTTCACCGTGGCCCTGTTCGTAGCCGGCCTCGCTTTCGACGACCCGGCCGTGAACGACCTGGCCAAGGTCGGCATCTTCTCCGGCTCCCTGGTCGCCGGCGCCATCGGGGCCGTGCTCCTGGCCCGCTCCAAGAGGCGCGCCTACCCATGACCGGCCCTGCCCAGACCTTCACCTGCGTTGACTGCGGCGGCATCGCCCATCTGATCTCCTTTCTCCCCGAGGACCACGAGCTGGAGCCCGGAACCCCGCTCGCCTATCGCTGCGGCGACTGCATGGAGCGGTTCGACGTCATATGGGAGGAGGACGATGAAGGCTGATCATCTCGATCCGGAGAACCTGGCCGATCATCTAACCATCGAGCTGACCACCTTCGGGAGAAGATCGGGCCGACCCCGTCGGATCGAGATCTGGTGGTTCCACGTGGACGGCCGATTCGTCATCACCGGCACACCGGGGCGACGTGACTGGTACGCCAACGTCCTGGCCAACCCCGAAGTGATCGTCCACGTCGCCGGTGCCGAGCTCCCCGCCCGTGCCCGACCGGTGACCGATCCCGCCGCCCGGGCCGCCGTCTTCGACAATCCCGATGCCGGCTGGTACTCCACACAGGCTCAGCGGCAACGGCTGATCGACGAGTCCCCGATGATCGAGATCGACTTCGGCGGCAGATGACCGGGGAAGCCCGACTCAGTCTGCCCAGCGATGGACCCGGATCGACTCCGGGTCGAATCCGACCGAGCCACAGAATCGCTCGAAGCGGGCCCGAGGCACACCCTTCCATTCCAGGTCGGCCAGAGACTCCGCTATCGGCACATCGAAACGCAAGGTGGTCAGCTCCCGGAACAGATAGACCAGCTCCTGATTGTCCCTGAAGGTGGCCGCCAGCTTCTCGCCGCCCCGCACCGTCACCTCCCAGTCGCGATACGACATCGGGATCAGCTCCAGCCTCGGGTAGCGGGCGAGCACGGCCGAAGCCGACTTCGCCCCCCATCCGGGCAGCCCCGGGACCCCGTCGGCGGTGTCGCCCACCAACGCCAGGTAGTCGGGTATCGACTCGGGGTGGATCCCGAACTTGTCCACCACGGCGGGCTCGTCGAGCATCTTCTGCTCACGGCGGTTGTAGGTGACGATCCGGTCCCCGATCACGAGCTGGTTCAGGTCCTTGTCCGGTGTGGCGATGACCACCTGCTCCACGTCCTCGACCCAACGAATCGCCGCTGTTGCGATTGCGTCGTCCGCCTCGAACTCGATGTTCCGCCAGACCACGACACCGATCGCCTCGAGGGCGTCTTCGGCGACGGGAAACTGGGCGAGGAGCTCGGGATCCATCCCGGCCGAGGACTTGTAAGCGGAGAACATCACATTGCGAAACGACTCGATCACCGTGTCGAAGCTGGCGGCGAGATGGGTGACCCCGGGCTCACGGAGCAGGGAGAGAGTCGACTCCACGATCCCCAGGGTGGCCTTCAGGTCCGAGCCGTCGAGACCGGTCACCGTGTCCCTTCGCCCGTAGTGGGAGCGGAACAGCTCGTAGGTACCATCGAGTAGGTGGAGACGCACCGCCCTGATCCTACGTCGGACGAGACCACAGATCCCTGGGACGATCTCTCCAGCGAGCTTTCGTCGCTCGGCGAGCGGCTCCGTCTGATCTACAAGAAGGTTGCATCCGAGGACGGGCCAACCGAGGGCGAGATACGAAGCGCCTTTGCCACCCTGGCCGGCGTCTGGGACCAGATGGCGGAGTCGCTCTCCGCCGCCCTCGACGATCCCCAGACCCGGGCCCAGCTGAGAAGGGCAGCCGCCTCTCTGGCCGCGGCGTTGGGAGCGAGCATCTCGGGTCTTGGTGAGGAGTTGGAACGCGACGGTTGAATCGCGGCTCGCCGAAACGCGCTCAGGTCTCGCCAAGGAGACGGGCCAGCAATCCGTTGAGGAGAGCTGCACCAGTGGCGGCGTCGTCAACCGTCACCGCAAATCGCCGCCCTCCTGTGAAGGTCAGTTCGAGCGCCTCGCCCCGGCGCAGGACGATGGCCGAGCCGTTGGGCGACGCCCTCCAGCCCCATCCGCCCCATTGAGCAGGCTCCAAGTCGATGGCCCGGGCCGAGGAGACCCTGTCCAGGGCGATCCGCCGCACCGGGATCCCGCCGAGACGAATGGTGAGACCGTCGTTGTCGACGTTTGCCTCCACTTGCATGAAGGCCAGGGCCAGGATCACGAACAGCCCGGCCAGCCACGCCCCGATGTCAGGGACACCGACAAACACCAGGGCCGCCCCGCCGAGCAGCAAGAGCGGCCACCGGACAGAGGCCCGGCCCACCCACGAAACCCGCTCACCGGGGGCGACCTCGATCATCGGCCCGGCGGCGGTCACCGAGCGCACGGGATACCACCTCCGGCCCAGCACGAACCCGGTCGCGCCCCCGGCGAAGGCACCGGCGAGGACGAGACCGACATGCCACAGGTTGAACGTCCCCGCCTCGGCCCAGGATGCGGCCTCCCAGTTGAGATACACGACCAGACCGACCAACGCGGTTCCCATGCCGCCCATCAACCCGACCATGGCGAATGCCTCCGGCGTCGGCTCCTTGCCGGCCCTGAACAACGAGGTGGTGAGCAGACCGACCCCGACCAACCCGACCATGAGCAGCGGGACTGCGAGGCGAGGCATGCTGGCGTCGGCGTCTCCGGCGAAACCCCAATGGGTGGCGACCGGGTCGGGGAGCCGGCCCCAGCCGATGGCCAGAGGGATGAGCGAGATGACGAGCATCAGTAACGACCAGAGGAGAAGCGGGCCCCAACGTCTCGGCAATGACATCGGCACATTCTCCCCAACGCCGCGGGTCGATGGCAAGAGAGCCTTGCCTCGCGTTTGAATGGAGCAAGTGACGACACCGTTGATCGGAACGGAGGAGCTGGCCCGCCGCCTCGAGGAAGTCGATCTCTTCGATCTGCGCTGGTCACTCGCCGATCCGGACCATGGTGTGCTCGCATACGAGGGGGGCCACATCCCCGGAGCGGTGTATGTCGATCTCGACCGGGACCTGGCCGCACCGGCCGGGGAGGGACGACACCCTCTCCCGCCCGCTTCCGACTTCGTCGCCACCCTGGGCCGGCTCGGAGTTGCTCCCGAACACGAGGTCGTGGTCTACGACGACATGGGCGGGGCGGTGGCGGCTCGAATGTGGTGGATGCTGAGGTCGATCGGCCACCCCGGACCGGCCCGTCTCCTCGATGGCGGTCTCCAGGCGTGGGTCGAAGCGGGTCTCCCTCTGGCGACCGGATCGGTGGCGCCGCGACCCACCATCTACCCGGAGGTATCCGGCTACACGGGGGTCGTCGGGCACGATCGGCTCGAGGGGAGGGTGCTGGCCGATGTTCGCGCCCCGGAGCGCTACCGGGGCGAGGTGGAGCCGGTCGACCCCAAGGCCGGTCACATCCCGGGTGCGGTCAACTACCCGTTCAGCGGCAATCTCGATGGCGGCCGATTCCGGAGCAGCGGTGATCTGGCCGAGCGCTACGGGGACTTCCCCGATGACGGTGTCGTTTCCTGCGGCAGCGGCGTGAACGCCTGCCACACCGCCCTGGCCCTCGTCCTCGCCGGTCGCCCGATGCCCGATGTGTACGTCGGCTCGTTCTCCGATTGGTCCCGACGCGGGCTTCCGGTCGTCACCGGTCCCGAACCGTGATCGGGCCGAGGGCCGTGGAGGCCATCGAAGTGTCCGACACCGACGAGCTGCTTCGAGTCGTGGACGGATACTGCGCCGGTCGCGCATGGGAGGATCTGATCGAGCTCAGGCACAGATGTGCCGAGGCCGTCTCCCGCGGCAAGCAGGTCTGGGGGGTGGAAGAGCACATCCGCTACCGACTCGCCCTGGAGGCGCCGGGACCGATCGCCGGGCCAGTCGTGGCCGAGGGTCGGTCCAGGTTTGCCCTCGGGCCCCTCCCCGAGGTGGCGGCCAGCACCAAGACCTGGGCCGAGCTGGAGCCTCATCTTCCCCCCGGCCCGGAACGTGACACGGTGGCTGCGGAACGGGTGGTCAGAGGCGAGCCCGTCGATGTCCCCATCCCCGACCTCCCCTCCGCCCTGGAGGCCTGGGAGCCGGCGTATCGGTTGGCCGTCTACAAGAAGGACAAGGTCGAGACGCCTTCCCCGCCGATCCCGGCCACGAGCCGTCTGGTGTTGCCCCAGGTCTTCACCGCGATCGACGACCCCCACTCCACCGCTGCATTGGGGGACCTGGTCGAGCCCTGGACCGACCAGTCCAGCGGGCGGAGCCAGACGGCTGCGGTGGAGGGCGACCACCTGGCCGCCATTGCCGCCCTCGGCCCGCCCTCGGTGCGCGTCGCCGATCTGTCGACGACAGAGGCCATGGCCTGGATGGGATGGGCGGCGGCGTCGGGTGGTGCCCACGGGCGTCGCCGGGGGGCGGCCGCGGGCAGGTATCTGGCCTGGTGGGCGGTGGCCTCTCTGGCCGACCTCGACTGGCCCGCCCTTCCCGGAGAGGTGGCTGCTGCCGCCCAGGGGATCACCTGGCACTGGTTCGACGATGGCAGCCCTGACACCGGCTGGGTGCTCCGTCTCGCCGCATCCTCCCCCGACCTCGGCATCTCGTGGGCCATCTCTGCCTCGGACCAGGTGTGAGCGGCAAGAGAGCAGACAGACGCTAGGCCACCTCCACCTCGACGGTGTGCCATCCCGTGGCTCCATCGGGTGCGGGAGGGCGCAGCTCGTCGGTCTGGACCTCCCCCTCGCCGTCGGTGGCCCGCACCTGGATCTGATATGTGCCCGCGGAGGCCTCCCACTGCACCACCCACTGACGCCAACAGTTGTCCGAGAGCGGCTCGGAGAGCTCGGCCTCGACCCAGTCGGCACCGGCACCCAGTCGCACTTCGACCCTGGATATGCCCCGGTTCGGGGCCCATGCCACCCCGGCAACCTGATTGGTCCCCGGCTCCAGCCGGGCCCGATGCCGGGGGGTGTCGATCCGGCTCTGGGTCTTGATCGGGGCTTCCTTGGCCCAGCCCCGGGGAATCCAGTAGGCATCGAAGTCGTCCCATCCGGTCAGCTCGATCGCAGAGAGCCACTTGGTGGCGGAGACGTATCCGTAGAGCCCGGCCACCACCAGACGCGCCGGGAACCCGTGCTCCAGGGGCAGCGGCTCTCCGTTCATCCCTAACGCAACCAGGGCGTCGCGCCCGTCGTAGACCGCCTCCACCGGGAACCCGACGGTGAACCGGTCGACCGAGTGGCCCACGAGCTGCTCTGCGTCGTCCCGGGGTCGGGCGCGGTCCAGTATCTCGACCAGCGGGACACCGAGCCAGCGTGCATTCCCGACCAGGTCGCCGCCGACCTCGTTGGAGACACAGGACAGGGTGACGTCGCGCTCCACCATCGACATGTCGAGCAGGTCGGAGTAGCCGACGGTGTAGGGGCGATCGACCCTGCCTTCGATGCTCAATGTCCATTCCGGCAGCTCGACCCGGGGCACGGAGAAGGCGGTATCGATCCGGTAGAAGCCCTCGTTCGGCGTGAGCACCGGGCTGAGCCCGTCGACG
>DATHUL010000072.1:0-5575 GCA_035462285.1 Acidimicrobiia bacterium | reverse complement strand
CGAAGTCGTCCTCGACCGCCCGGGCGTCCTCCGGGTCGAGCCGGTCGACCTGGTTGAGCACGAAGATGAACTGGTCCTGATAGGTGGCGAGAGGAGCGACGTACCCGTGGTGCAGGCGGGCGTCCCGGTACTTCTCGGGGTCGGTGACCCAGACCACCAGGTCGACCCGGGGCAAGAGGGCATCGACCTGGTGGCGATGGTCCAACTGCACACTGTCGTTGTCGGGGAGGTCGAGCAGACAGAGCCAGGAAGGACCGTCGTGCTCGACCCTTTCCGTGACCCCGAGCGCGTCCATGTAGCCGGCCAGGGAACCGGCCTGTGCCGCCGGAAGCGAGGCAAGGGGCTTGGCAGTCATCGGTCGGATGCCGCCGCTGAGGGCGACCTCCTCCCCTGCCACCGCGTTGAACAGACTCGACTTGCCCGACCCTGTTCCCCCGGCAAAGGCGACCACGACCACCGACTCCGGATAGGACAGCCTGATCCTGATGTCGCGGGCGAGACGGGCTACCACGTCGACATCTGGCCGGTGGAGCACTCCCATCGACTCCGCGACAGCCGTGTCGACCTTGTCGAGAAGGCCAACCAGCGCGTCATGCATCGGCGAAGGCCGACCTCGCGATCACGGCCCACCGCGAGGCCTTGACCCTGTCGATGGAGCGACGGGAGGCAGTCAGACCGGCTATGCGCGACCCGAGCCGGTACTCGGCCTCCGCATAGACCGGCGCCAGCCGGGCGATGAGCATCTTTTTCGCCTCGGTTATCGAGAGACCCAGATCGACCCCGGGGGCGAGCAACCCGATCACCTCGGCCAACCTCTGCTCCGGCTCTTCGAAACAGCTTCGCCCGAGGATGACCGAGACCAGGGAAGGGTCCAGGGAACTGGCGGCGGGAGGTGAAGTGTCGAGATCGTTGCGCCAGGCGGTAATCGCCGATCGGGCGGCGAGATGGAGGTCGGAGAGCAGGTTGCTCCGCTCCTTGCCCTGGATCAGGTTCCCGGCGTGTATCTGGCGACGCAGGTCGGCATCGATCGCTGCGATCACCGACTCGTCGAACAGCTCGACGGCGCGGGACACCGCGGTGGGGGAAGGGGAGCGGCGGCGCGTCATGCCCCTGGTCCGGAATCGTCGCGATCCGAGGTCGACCAGGGGCCGGAGGTCGAGCCCTCCCCCCGGAGGGCGCTCCCGGAGGGCGCCGACACGGTCGATGTCGACCTTGAGCAGCTTGCGCACGTCCACCGTGGCCACCCCGGTCACCTCGAGTCGCTCGGCCGCCTCCTCGATCACCTCACGGGCCTGGTCGAGAGTGGTCTCCAGGACCGAACGTACGACGTTGGCGGCGCCGGCGCGGCGCGCCTCGACCACCGCCACCAGACGGTCCCGCAACTCCTGGATGGCGGCGGAGGGGACCGACTGCGCCCCCCGGGGAACGTGGTGCTCCTGGACCGCCACCACCTCGGACCCGAGCCCTTCCCCGTGGAGGCGAAGCGAATAATCGGCAAGGGCCCCCCGGCTCGAGCCCTTTATCCGGTTCATCACCTGGATCACCGGAGCACCGCGCGAATGGGCGCGGCGCAGGACCTCCCAGGGCACCTGATCGGAGTAGCGAAGCGCCGAGCTCACGTAGACCACGATGTCGGCGTTGTCGATCATGGTCTCGGCCATTGCCCGATGCTCGGTCGAGGTGGAGTCGATGTCGGGAGTGTCGACCAGGATCAGCTCCTCGAGGATGGGTGCCCGGCCCGTGGTCACATCGCAGGCGACACCGCCGATCTGCCGATACCGGTCTGCCCTCGACTCCGAGGAGAGGACCAGGGGGTCTTTGGTGGTGGGGCGGATCGGGCCGGCGGCGCTGCGCTCCGATCCGACCACGGAGTTGAGGAGGGTGGATTTGCCCGCCCCGGTGGGACCGGCGAACACCACGATCAGGGGGGCTGTCGGGTCGCCGATCCGGGGTATCAGGTAATCCCGGATGGTGCGGATCAGCCAGTCGCGTCTCTCGATCAGCCGGGCGTGGGCCGGGATGTCGGCCAGGGACAGAGCCTCCAGGGACGAGGCGAGATAGGCCAGATCCCCGGTGAGGTCGTCTCGTCTCGAGTCGTTCACTGATCCGGATTGTGCCATGAGTGGAGCCGAATCGGCGTCAGCCGGTCCAGCCCCGCTCCGGGCGCTCGAACCAGACGTGGACCTGACCGGTCCCGGTGGCGTTCTCGTAGTCGGAGAAGAGCTCACCGGGGGCGGTGCAGGCACGGCCACCGATCGACCCCAGCATCATCAGGTAGTGGCCGAATGAGCCCTCCGGGGCGTGCTCCATGTAGTCGTCCATCGTGTCGACGATCCGGGCGTGGTCACCGGCCCGCATCCAATCGAGCCGCTCCTCGTCGGCGGCCCGTGCCTCAGGGGTGAAGATGTGCACCGGGTCCGACGCCTCGTGCTTTGGGATCTGCTTCAAGGGCCAGAAGGTGTGGCTCATGCCTCCCGATGCGAGGACCACCGCACGGCGGTCCAGTCTGGCGATGGCCTCGCCGATCGCTTCCCCCATGGTCATGAAGTCGTCGGTCTCCCCGCTCTGAACCACCGAGATCGACACCACGTTCTCGTCGTCGCGGAGGTAGTGGAGCAGGTTGACCGTTGCGTAGTAGACGGGCAGGTAGTCGTCCTCCGAGGCATGGGTGGGTGTGCCCAACTCCTCGCCCAGAGCGGCGGCGAGCCGGGCCAGCTCGGGGTCGCCCGGGAAGTCGTAGGGGATCTGTGCCATGCCCCGGGGCAGCTCCGACGAGGTGAAGATGCCCTGTCTCCTGACGTGGGCGGAGAGCAGGTGCTCGACGGTGGAGAACCAATGCGAGTCGATGATCACGATGGTGTCGGGACGGAGACGGTCGAAGACCTCGTTTCGCAGTCTGATCAGACCGGGGACCAGGCTGATCTCCTTGCCGTCGTTGAGCTCGCGCCTGGTCGCCTCGTCGAACATGATCGTTGGGGAATGGCTGATCAACCCTGCGCCGACGATCTCGCCCATCGAGTCCTCCTGACCGTGAATCGCTCGAAATCCGGGTCGCAGCCTATCGACGGGGACACCGGTTTGCCCGAACAGCCCCTCGCCCCGGTTCGACATTTCGATGGAGCGGGTATGAAGATCGCGGTCCGCAACAGGAGGAAGAATGGGATCCGTCGCCGTCCGCTACATCGTCGACGACGTCGATGCGGCCGTGGAGTTCTACCAGCAGATCCTTGGCTTCACCATCGATATGCGCCCCGGGCCCGGTTTCGCCGCCATGTCCAAGGACGGGCTGCGTCTGCTGCTGAACGAGCCCGGTGTGGGCGGGGCCGGCATCGCCGGCGGGGAGGGGCCACAACCGGGAGGTTGGAACCGCATCCAGCTCCAGGTGGTGGACCTGCCCTCCGAGGTCGAGCGTCTCGGCAAGCTGGGGGCCCGATTCCGGGGTGACACGGTCGAGGGGAGGGGCGGTCGCCAGATCCTCCTCGAGGACCCGGCCGGGAATCCGATCGAGCTGTTCGAGCCGTATCCCGAGAGGTAGTCCGGAAGCGCCTGGACGGCAGCCTCCGGCTTATCCTTGGCTCCCCGGCCATCCCATGCCCTCACCAAGAGTCGAAGTCTCCGAAACCGCGGTCTCGCCCGACCACTTCATCGGGGGCAGGCGCATCGCCTCCGATGCAACCTTCGAGGTTCGCTCCCCCCTCGATTGGGATTGGCTGTTGTCCGAGGTCTCCCGGGGCGACGCCCTCACCGCCGACCTGGCCGTCACCGCCGCGGTGGAGGCCTTCCCATCCTGGTCCGCCCTCACCTCGAAGCAGCGGGCCGAGCCGCTCGATCGTCTCGCCGACCTGATCGACGACAACATCGAGATGCTGGCCCGGGTCGAGTGTGTCGACATGGCCATGCTGCTGGAGAGCCTCGAAGCCCGGGTCATCCACCGCGGTGCGGAGAACTTGCGCAACTACGCCGACCTCGCTGCCGGGCACGAGGAGCGGCGATGGTCGTCGAAGGGGACCGAAAACCGGGTGCAGAGGATGCCGGCCGGTCCCGCGGTGATCATCACCCCCTGGAACGCCCCCTGGCTGCTCTCCACCTGGAAGCTGGCCCCGGCCCTGGCCGCGGGCAACACCGTGATTCTCAAGCCGGCAGAGTGGGCCCCGCTGTCGGCATCGCTGCTTGCCGACCTGGCCGCCGAGGCGGGAATCCCACCCGGAGTGCTCAACGTGGTGCAGGGGATCGGCGATGAGGTGGGGGCGGCGCTGGTCTCCGACCGCAGGGTGCGCAGGATCTCGTTCACCGGGTCCCCGGAGACGGCGCGGCACATCGGGGTGGCTGCCGCCCGCAACATCGTCCCCTTCACCGCCGAGCTCGGGGGCAAGGGCCCCCTGCTGGTGTTCGCCGACTCCGATCTCGACGCGGCGGCGCGCAAGGCGGCCGGCCAGTACGACGATGCCGGCCAGACCTGTCTCGCCGGGACCCGTCTCCTGGTCGAGGAGAGTGTCTCAACCGAGTTCCTCGATCTGTTCCATCGCTACACCGATGCCCATGTCATCGGTGACAGCCGCGACCCGCGCACCACCATCGGCCCCCTGATCCACCCCGACCATCTGGCCCGGGTCGAGGGCTTCGTGGAGCGGGCCCGCCGTCACGGGGACCGGGTCATCCGCGGCGGCGAGCGGTGGAAGCAGGACGGTCTCTGGTACGAGCCCACCCTGATCGAGCCCAAGGGCAACGACTCCGAGATCGTCCAGCGCGAGGTGTTCGGGCCGGTCCTCACCTTCCAGACCTTCGCCGACGAGGACGAGGCGGTCGCCCTGGCCAACTCCACCTCGTACGGGCTCTCCGCCGTCGTCTACACCGGCAGCGAGGAGCGGGCCGACCGGGCGGGACGCGGGATCCGGGCCGGCACCGTCTGGGTCAACACCTACCTGGTCCGTGACCTCACCGCGCCGTTCGGCGGCTGTGGCATCTCCGGCATCGGCCGGGAGGGCGGCGACTACGCCCTCGACTTCCACTCCGATCTCAAGACGGTGCAGGTCAGCGAGGGAACGGTGGGGTAGCCCGGAAGCGGCGGAGCGGACGGGTCAGGCGAAATCTCAGACGAAGGTATGGAATCTGTCGGGGGCAGCTTGTAGGTTATCGAACAGATGTTCGATCCAGGGGGAGACCGAGTTGAGGGGCCGGCGGCGGGGGCGGCCACCATCGGCAGATCCGATCGTCCGGTTCTGTTGCCACCGGGTCTGGCCGGCATGACACCGGGCGCCGACCTCGGCTTGGCGCTTCCCAACATCGACCGGACCCGGCTGGCGGAGCAGCATCGGGTGACCGTGATGCTGGCGTGGGCCCGTCAACTGGCCCATGCCCAGGCCGAGCTCTACCTGTCGATGAACTCGGTGGCCGAGGCGGTGGCCGAAACCGCCGGTGGGGATGTGGAGTTGGCCCAGGATCTGGCAGCTTCCGAGATCCGGGCCGCCCTCGTCTGGACCCGACGCGCCGCCGACGCTCACCTCGACCTGGCCCGGGACCTGGTCGAACGTCATCCCCTGATCTGGGAGGCGCTGCATCGGGGAGACATCGACCT
>DATHUL010000071.1:0-8780 GCA_035462285.1 Acidimicrobiia bacterium | reverse complement strand
GAATCGAGAGAACGGTCCAGCTGTTGAAGGACGGGATCAAGGAGCGTCCCTAGCGATGCCCGACCCCTCGTGGACGGTCGACGATCACTTGGACGGCAAGCTCCCGGAAGTGATCGAGCTCTATCGAAGGCTGGTCGAGATGGTCGAGGCATGTGGTCCTTTTCAGTACTCGGTGTCGAAGACTGCCATCACCTTCAAGGGGAGCCGCCGCGGGTTTGCCGGGGCCAAGCCCGGAAAGACGGGTCTCGGCGGCTATCTCGACCTGCAGAGAGTGGTCGAGGACCCGCGCATCACCAACGCATCTCCATACACCAGCCGCCTGCACGTCCATCACTATCGGGTCACCCGTCTCGAGGAGTTGGATCAGGAGTTCGCCTCATGGGTCGGGGAGGCGTACGACGTCGGCCGCGGGGCCCATTTGGGCAAGACCTGATCTGGGCTAATTCGGCGCAGTCCCGCGGTTGGCCCGGATACCGTCTCGTCATCCGCCCATGACCGCCTCTCCCTCCTACCGCGCCACTCTGACCACCTACCTCGGCCCTCATCGCGGCCGGGTCACGATCCTGGTGATCCTGCTGTTGGGCTCGATCGGGCTGCAGTTGGTGATCCCGCTGATCCTGCGCACCTTCATCGACTCGGCAATCGCCGGGTCGGCCGCAAGTGGGCTGGCCATCGCCGGCATTGCCTACTTGGTGGCCGGAGTCGTCAACCAGCTCCTCGACGCCTTCGCCTCCTATCTCGGGGCTGACATCGGCTGGAGCGCCACCAACCGGCTGCGCGAGGAGTTGAGCTCACATCTCTTCTCACTCGACATGGGGTTCCACAACGACACCACCCCGGGCGAGATGATCGAGCGGGTCGACGGAGATGTGACCGCTATATCCGAGTTCATCTCCCGCTTCCTGGTCCGGCTGGTCGCCGCCGGTGTCCTTCTCACCGGTGTCGTCGTGGTGTGCTGGTTCGAGGCGCCGATGATGGGACTGACGGTCACCATCTATGTCGTGCTCGTCCTCGCCCTCCTCATCCGGCTCCGCAAGCTGGCGGTGGCGGCGGCAGAGGAGGAGAGGGAGACCTCGGCCAGCCTCTACGGGTTCATCGAGGAGCGGCTGGCCGGCGTCGATGACATCCGCTCGCTGGGAGCCGGCCGTTTCACCATGGCCCGGTTCGTCCCGGTCATGCGCGACTTCTACACCCGCACCAACCTCGCCTGGCAGAAGCGGATCATCGTCTGGGTCTCGGCCAACACCGCCTTCTGGGCCGGCGACGCCTTGGCCCTGATCGTCGGGGTTTGGCTCGTCGTGCGCGGCTCGATCACGGCCGGCACCGCCTATCTCATCCTCCAGTACGTCCAGCTGGTGCGGAGACCGATCGAGCAGATGACCCAGGAGCTCCAGGAGCTGCAGAAGGCGGCCGGCGGCATCGTCCGCATCGACCAGCTGCGTCGGCTGGAGACCTCGATCGTCGACGGCGAGGTCGAGCTGCCTCCGGGGCCGCTCGCCATCGAGTTCGAAGAGGTGTCCTTCTCCTACCAAGACCGGGGTGTGCTCGAGGGGGTGAGCTTCCGACTCGAGCCGGGGCGCTCCCTGGGCCTGTTGGGGCGGACCGGTGGGGGCAAGACCACGATCACCAGGCTCATCTCCCGGCTCTACGACCCCGACCATGGAGTGGTCAGGGTCGGGGGCCACGACCTTCGCCGGGTGCGTTCCGACTCGCTGCGAGGCTCGATCGGCGTGGTCACCCAGGACGTGCAGCTGTTCCGGGCGACGGTGAGGGACAACCTGACCTTCTTCGCCCCCCGACCCGACGACGAGATCCTGGCGGCACTCGACGCGGTCGGTCTGGGCTCCTGGATCAGGGGGGTGGGTCTCGGCACCGAGCTCGGATCTGCCGGCCAGGGGCTCTCCGCCGGGGAGCAGCAGCTGCTCGCCTTCGCCCGCGTCTTTCTCCAGGACCCGGGTGTGGTCATCCTCGACGAGCCGTCGTCGCGTCTCGACCCGGTGACCGAGATGCTCCTGGCCACGGCCACCGAGCGGATCTACGCCGGGCGCACCGTGGTCATCATCGCCCATCGTCTGGAGACGGTGCGGACCACGGACCAGATCATGGTGGTCGAGGCGGGCAGGATCGTCGAGCACGGGCCACGCGAGACCCTGGGCGCAGACCCGGACAGCCGCTACTCGGGCCTGCTGGCCACGGGCCGGGGCGGGCTGTTGGGGGACACCCGGCCGTGAGCACCCTGCGATTGGTCTGGGAGGTGATCCGCTACCGGCCGGGGCGGTTCTTCTTCTGCATGTTCATGTGGACCCTGGTTCACGGATCGCCGCTCCTGTTCGGGATCCTGATCGGAAGGGTGTTCGACCGGCTCGCCGACGGAGGCTCGGTGGCGGAGACGGCATGGGGCCCTGCCATCGTGTTCGCCGTCCTGGCCATAGGGCGCAACCTCATCATCTGGCTCGGCGACCGGGTCTGGATCAAGCACTGGATCGAGCAGTCGCTCCAGCTGCGACGCAACCTGCTCAGGTGGGTGCTGGAGGCCCCCGGGTCGCGGGTCCTCCCCCTGGCCCCGGGCGAAGCGGTGAGCACCTTCCGCGACGACGTCGACGACCTCCTCGAGTACATGGAGAACTGGGTCGACATGGGCGGCCTCGTCCTCTTCGGGGTCGGCTCGGTGTGGATCATGGCCTCGATCGACGCCGGGCTCACCGGGTTGCTGCTGATCCCCATCCTTCTCACCCTGGTCATCACCCAGGCGCTCAGCCCCCAGATCCGGAAGAGGCGACGTGCGATGAGATCGGCCACCGACCAGGTGACCGGCTTCATCGGGGAGGCGTTCGGAGGGGTCCAGGCGATAAAGCTGGCCGCAGCCGAGCGCCCTGTGCTCGACCGCTTTCACCAGCTCAACACGGTGAGGCACAAGGCGGCGCTCTCCGACACGGTTCTCACCGAGGTGCTGCGAGGGGTGAACCGGAACATGTCGACGATCACCATCGCCATCGTCCTGCTCGTCGCCGCCGATGCGATCGGCGACGGCAGGTTCAGCATCGGCGACCTGGCCATCTTCCTCACCTACCTGCCCAGACTCACCGACTACATGGCGTTCGCCGGGGACATCATCGCCCAGCACCGGCGCACCGGGGTCGCCTACGAGCGAATCCGGGCGCTATCGGTGGACGCCCCGGACCATGAGCTGCTCGATCGGGCAAGGGTCTCGCTGCAGGGAGACCTCCCGCACATCGAGCTACCCGACATCGGAATCGCTCCACTGCGTCGTCTCGAGGTGCGTGACCTCAGCCATTGGTTCCCTGACGGAGGGGAGGGCATCGGAGGGGTCGACTTCGCGGTCGAGCGAGGCTCGTTCACCGTTGTCACCGGGAAGATCGGCTCCGGGAAGAGCACATTGGTCCGAGCCCTGCTCGGGCTGGTCCCGTCCCGGGGCGAGGTCCTCTGGAACGACCAGCCGGTCGAAGACCTGGCCTCCTTCTTCGTGCCCCCGCGCTCGGCGTACACCGCCCAGGTGCCCCGGCTCTTCTCGGAGTCATTGGCCGACAACATCGCCCTCGGTCAGCACGCAGCCCGGGAACGACTCCGGGAGGCGGTTCAGCTGGCGGTCCTCGACCCTGACCTGGAGCGTCTCGAGATGGGACTGCACACCATGATCGGGGCCCGGGGAGTCAAGCTGTCGGGGGGCCAGGTGCAGCGGTCGGCCGCGGCCCGGATGCTGGCGACCGAAGCCGAGCTCCTGGTCTTCGACGACCTCTCCTCGGCGCTCGACATCCACACCGAGACCGAGCTCTGGCGTCGTCTCCTGGCGCAGAGAGACGTGACCTGCATCGTGGTCTCCCACCGCAGGGCAGCGCTGCAGCGGGCCGACCAGATCCTGCTCATGGACCGGGGCCGGCTGGTCGATCGGGGGACGCTGGCCGAGCTGTTGGGGCACTCAGAGTTGATGCGATCGCTGTGGGCCGAGGCGGGAGAAGCAGCCTGAGCGCCCTCAACCGGCGAAGGGGCGGACCGGGAGACCGCCCACTCCCACTGCCGCACCGAACAATGCCCCGGCCAGAGGATCGTCGCCAGGGTCGAGGTTCTCCCGGGATGTCGTGATGAACAGCTGGTCCAGCCCGGGGCCGCCAAAGGTGCAGGCGGTGACCTGACGGGCCGGGACCTCGACGATCTCGTCCAGGGCTCCTTCTGCGCTGTAGCGGTGCACCGCCCCCCCACCGAAGAGCGCCACCCACACCCCGCCTTGCTCGTCGACGCACAGACCGTCGGGCCCGCCCCGCTCGGAGGGGATGTCGACGAAGACACGACGTCCGGTCAACCCGGCCTCACGGTCGTAATCGAAGACGGAGATCTGATGAGTCGGAGTGTCCACGTAGTAGGCGAGACGGCCGTCCGGGCTCCACTCGAGGCCGTTGGAGATGGTCACACCCTCGAGGATCACGGTCACGGTCCGGTCCGGGCCCAAGCGATACAGGCTCCCCGCCCCCCGGCCCTGGTCGTAGGCCATCGATCCCGAGTAGAACCGACCGTCTGGGTCGCATCCCCCCTCGTTCATCCGCACCCCGTCGCCACTCCACAAGTCGCCGAGCCGGGTGAGGGCACCGTCGGGGCCCTCCAGGGCGAAGCCGCGCTCGATGGCGATGACCGCCCCGCCGGAGAGACGGGGCCGGACCACTGCGGCGATGCGGTCGACATGTCGTCGGCTCACCGAGCCGTCGGCGTGGAGGGAGAGGATGTCGCCGGCCAGCATGTCCACCCAGCGAAGACCGCCCCAGGAAGACGACCACACCGGTCCCTCGCCGTGATAGGCGACCGGGCCGGTGACCTGCTCCGCTCGGGTCCCGACCACCTAGCTCCCCAGTCGCTTGTCGAGGAACTCGATGGTGGAGGCCCATGCCTTGTCGAATGCGTCCGGATCGAAGGTGTCACCGTCCGGCTCGGCGAACCCGTGGCGGGTCCCCGGGTAGGCGGCGATCTCGACGTCGAGGTCCTCGAGACGCATCGTCGCCTCCATGAACGCGGCCTCGTCGTCGGACACGTACTCGTCCTCGTCGGCGAGATGGATCCGATACGCCGCATTGGCCCCGGCGAAGTCGATCTGCTGACTCCCGTAGAAGGAGATGGCGGCGCCGACTATGTCGGCGAGGCGGACCGACGCCCACAGGGCCAGCGAGCCCCCCATCCCGAACCCGACGATCCCGATCGGCCCGTTGGCGGATCTCTCGTGGAGCAGCCTGGCCGAAGACAGCACCAGGGAAGCGAGACGATTGGGGTCGGCCTTTCCCAGATGATCCAGCGCCTCCTGCTGCGACCCGGGCAACTCTCCGAAGTTGATGTCTGGGGCCAGCACGGTGAAGCCGCGATCCGCCAGGTCGCCGCACAGACTCTTCACCGCAGGGGTGAGGCCCCAGAACGAGTGGAGGACCAGGACTCCGGGCCCTGGGCCGGGGTCGCCTGAGATGAAGTAGGCGAGGTCGCGTACCACGACAGGAAGCTACCGGTCCTACGCTTCTACCCGATGACCTCGGCGGTCGCCCCTCTCCGATACGGCTCGTTTCGCACGCTCTGGGTGGCTTCGATGCTGTCGGCCTTCGGGACCTTCATCCAGGGTCTCTCCTCGTCCCAGTTGATGTGGGACCTGACCATGTCGAACGCCTGGGTGGGGATGATGGTGGCCTCCACCTCTCTCCCGCTTCTCTTCTTCGCATTGGCGGCCGGTGCACTGGCCGACATGTTCGACCGGACCAAGCTGATGCTCCTGGCCCAGGGGATAATGGGCGGCTCGGCGATGGCGATGGCGATCCTCACCGGGATCGAAGCCATAACGCCCGGGCTCCTGCTCGGTCTCGGCTTCGTCCTGGGCATCGGTGTGGCCCTCAACCTCCCCACCTGGCAGGCACTCCTCCCCGAGATGGTGCCACGCGACCTGATCGCCTCCGCCGTGGCGCTCCAATCCGCCGCCTTCAACGTGGCCAGGGCGATCGGTCCCGCCCTGGGAGGTTTGGTCTACGCCGCGTTCGGCGCCGCCATCGGCTTCGGTGTCAACGCCCTCACCTATGGCTTCGTCATCGCCGGCCTGCTCATGGTGAGGCACACGTTCGCCAAGCGTGATCGGGACCCCGCCTCGCTGGGCACGGCGATCCTGCTCGGTATTCGCTACGCCAGGTTCACGCCGGTGTTCCGCCGCCTTCTCCTCCTGGTGTCGCTGTTCGCCATCACCTCATCGGTTGTGCAGTCGGTGCTGCCCGGGCACAACGTGGCGATAGGGGGCAACCCGAGGACCCTCGGGATCCTGCTCGGCTCGATGGGCGCCGGGGCCCTGGTCGGCGCCGGGGTGCGACAACGCTTCATCGAGCGATTCGGGAGCCGGGCCCCGATGTGGACCATCGCCCTGTTCGGGCTGGTCGGGATCGGGGTCGGCCTCGCCCCGAACGTGATGGCGGCGACCGGGTTCATGTTCCTCTCCGGGGCCTTCTGGGTGCTCACCCTGACCAATCTCAACGCCACCGCGCAGCTGATGGCGCCGGAATGGATAAGGGGCAGGGCGATGTCGCTCTACAGCCTGGCCTTCCTCGGGATACTCCCCATCGGCTCGATCCTCTCCGGCGTCCTCGCCGACGCGGTGGGGACCGGTCCCGCCATAGTCACCCTCTGCGCCACCTCGGTGGTGTTGGGCATCCTGGTCCCCCGTTTCCGCATCCCGAGTTTGGATCAGATCGAGTCGCCCGAGTTCACCCCGGGGCGGATCCCCCCGCTCCACGAGGAGACGGTCGAAGGTGGGCCGGTGCTCGTCCTCAACACATGGACCATCGACCAGAGGGACTTCGAGGAGTTCGCCGCGGTGATGAGCATGGTCCGGCTGGTGCGGCTTCGGACCGGCGCCTATCGCTGGAGGCTTCTGCGCAACGTGAGCGACCCGACCCGGCTCACCGAGTTGTTCGCGGTCGGGTCATGGGAGGAGCACCTGGCCCAGCACCGGCGAATCGACGACGCCTCTGCCGACGTGATCGCCCGGGCCCGCTCCTTCGACCGGGCCGAAGGCCCGGTGACCAGGCATCTGATCTCGGTGGACATCGAGCGGCCGCCCAACTTCGAGCAGCTGGTCGCCACCCACGAGGAGATGCACCAGACCGACGGTTCGATCCCGAAGATGGCCGATCAAGCCGACGTCTGAGCCATCCTCATCTCACGTCGGAACTTCTTCCAGTCGGAGGCCTTGGTCGACCAGACGAGGTCGGTCCCGATCTGGGCCAGCCCGATCACGACCAGGGCCCCGACCACCCAGCCGGGAAGGTCTGCGGCCAGCGCCGCACCCAGGAAGACAAAAGGCACCGTCTTGGTGACGATTGCGCCCGAGGCGTGCATCCATGCCCGGGCAACCGCCGGTGCGCGCAGATAGGTGGCGTAGTCGAGCTTGACCCCCGGGGGCAGGGGAGGGCGCAACGGGCCGATGAACCAGTGGGTGAACCTCATCCCCATCAGGCTTCCGACGACGAGATGACCCAGGCCATGTGTCGTCACCAACACGATCCCGAAGCCGGCCAGGAACACCAGGCCGGCCCCGGTCCCTTCGAGGTAATAGGCCCGGGCAACCAGGGCGAGCCCGATCAGTGTCGCTCCGATCATCACCACATTCCCGAGCCAGAGCGGCGTCACGACCAGGGCCCAGGTCTTGAACGAGGCGCGGTCGATCCGTGCCACCCGATCGGCATATGCCTCGACCAGGGTCTGATCCCGCTTGACTGCGGCAACCGCCTTCCAAAAGCCGGTCGGCGCCAGGGGCGAGCCGGTCGAGACCGCTTTCTCCGCAGCGTCCAGAATGGCCTCGACCCGGGCCCGGTCCATGCAGCCCAATATAGGTACGGTGCCACGGTGCAACCGGCGCATCCAGCCTGGTGTTCTATCTCGCGATGGACGACCTGACCGCCAAGCTGGCCGCAGACCTCGACCGGGGGTTCCCTTCGCTGGTCGAAAGCGCCGGTCCGGGTCTCTACTGGGGTCTGCGACGTCTCTGCAGCGACCACCAGGAGGCGGAGGACCTGACCCAGGAGACCTTCATCCGCGCCTACCGGGCACTGAGCGGGTTCGATCGGAGCCGGTTCGAGGAGCTCAGGCTCTCACCCTGGTTGTGGACCATCGCCCTCAACCTGGGACGCAACCACCTCCGGGACCGGTCGAGGCGACCGACCCTGGTCGAGATCGACGATCACGGTCGCAACGACGAGGAGCCGCCCGACACCGTCGCTTGGGACGCCCGCTTCTCGGCCCTACCGAACAACCAGCGAGCGGCGGTGGTCCTGAGACACGTGGTCGGGATGGGGATCACAGAGATCGCAGAGGCCACCGGGCGCCCCGAGGGGACGGTCAAGGCGGACATCCATCGCGGGCTGGAACGACTGAGAAGGATCATGGAGCAGGAGAGATGAGCATCGAGAGCAGACTTTCAGGACTGGTCGGGGGGCTTCCCGACGGCATCAGCGAAGGAGTGGCCCTGGGCACCGGCCTCGCCGACGGGTACGACTTGTACGACTCTCCGGTGGGCGAGGTGGTGGTCACCTTCAATATCGAAGGAGTGTCCTCGGTGGATCTGGCCAGCACCGGGTTCGAGGATCGGTTCGCCCAACGTCATGGGCGACGCCTGTTCCGCGCCGAGCCACCCGACGCGTGGGGGAGGCACATCCCGGAGGCCATGGAGGCCGGGACCCCGGGACGACTCCCGGTCGACCTCAGGGCGAGGACACCTTTCCAGGCGCGGGTTCTCCGCATAGCCGCCTCAATCC
>DATHUL010000070.1:0-2359 GCA_035462285.1 Acidimicrobiia bacterium | reverse complement strand
CAAGGGGCATGGTCCAGGCGTAGGTAGCCTCATCGGGGTGAAGCCGGTCCTTACCGCCGAGGAGTATCAGAGGGTCGACAAGGCGTACACCGGGGACCTCGATCTGGCGATGGATCGGGCCGGTCATGCCGTCGCCCTGGCCGCGGCCCGACATGGCGCCGGCTACGGGAAGAGAGTGGTGGTGCTGGCCGGGCCAGGCAACAACGGCGGCGACGGCTATGTCGCCGCCCGCTATCTGAAACGGCGGGGGGCGAGCGTGGTCATCCATGCCTTGGCCGAGCCCCGGGCCCCGGAAGCGATCCGGGCCGCGCGACTGGCCCGGACCGATGGAGTCCCGGTTCGATCGCTGGGCGAGGTGTCGGAGGCGGATGTGGTGGTCGACGCCCTGTTCGGGGGCGGGGTCCGAGGCGCTCTGCCCCCGGAAGTGCTGGCCTGGATGGGCACCACCTCCCCGGTGGTGGCCGTGGACTACCCGACCGGTCTCGACCCCAACACCGGCAAGGTCGAGGAAAAGGCGTTCACGGCGGTGGAGACCGTCACCTTTTCCACTCTGAAGACGGGTCATCTGCGGGGACGGGGTCCCGATCATTGCGGTGTCATCACCGTGGTGAACATCGGAATCGAAGGCGGTCAGCCCTCGATGTGGGTGGCCGAGGAGGAGGACGCCCCCCGGCCCTCCCGGCGCCGGAACGCGCACAAGTGGTCGGCCGGAGCGGTGCTGGTGGTGGGCGGCTCCACCGGGTTGGTCGGGGCCTCGGTCTTCGCGGCCAGAGCGGCTCTTCACTTCGGAGCCGGTTCGGTGGCTGTGGCGTCGCCCCGCTCCGATCTGGTCACCGCCGCCGCCCCCGAGTTGCTCACCTTCTCGTTTCAGGAGGCGGAGGAAGGCCTCGATCGGTTCGACGTGGTGATCGCCGGCCCCGGGTTGGCCCCGGCGGATCGGGAGCCGGCCCTTCCCATCTTGGGCAAGGCTGCTCGGGTCGTGCTCGACGCCGGGGGTCTGGAGCCGGCCCTGATCGACGCCGCCGGTGAAGGGGGCGCCGAGGTCGTCATCACTCCCCATGCCCGTGAGTTCGAACGTGTCGCCGGCGTGGAGGGCGGGGCCTTCGCAGCCCGGGCCTACGCCGAGAAGAGTGGTGTGACCGTGCTGCTCAAGGGAAATCCCACCCTGATGACCGAAGGCGCCGAGCCGGTGCTGGTCACCACCGGTGGCCCGGAGCTGGCCAGCATCGGGACCGGCGACGTCCTGGCCGGGATGCTCGGTGCACTCTGGGCCCGTGGCCTCGATGCTCGGACCGCTGCGGTCTCGGCCGCCTACTGGCACGGAATCGCCGGGGCCGACCTGGCCCGCACCACGACGGTCACCGCCGACGTCCTCTCCCGACACGTGGGCAGGTTCGCCTGGTGATGACGTTGCCCCTCACCGGATCGGGCATACCGAATGCAGCACGTCACACATGCGTGACGCCCTGCATTAGGAACGCGGTATGAGACCCACCTACGCCGAGATCGACCTCGGGGCGATCCGTCACAATGTGGCCGCGTTCAGGGATCTGTTGGCGCCGTCGGAGGTGTGCGCCGTGGTCAAGGCCGATGGTTACGGGCATGGTGACGCACCGGTGGCCGAGGCGGCGATGGAGGCTGGGGCCACCTGGCTGGCGGTGGCACTGGTCGAGGAGGGGGTCCGGCTGCGGGAGGCCGGCATCGAGACCCGGATCATGGTCCTCTCCGAGCCCCAACCCGGCGACGCCGCCGAGGTGGCCAAGTGGGGTCTCACCCCCACCGTGTACTCGCAGGCCTTCGTGGAGGCCTTGGCCGAGACCGGGACCGAGTTCGATGTCCACGTCAAGGTCGACACGGGGATGCATCGGGTCGGTGTCGCCCCCCGTCTGCTCCACGACCTGATGACCGCGATCGCATCGAAGCCCTCGTTGCGGGTGACTGCGCTCTGGAGCCACTTCCCGGTGGCCGACGAGGACCCCGACTACACCCGGCGCCAGATCGAGCGCTTCGCCGATGCGGTGGGGCGCTACCAGGTGCCGATGATCCACATGGCCAACACCGCCGCCGCCGCCCTCTTTCCCGAGGCCCGCCGAACCCTGTGCCGGATCGGGTTGGGAACGTACGGGCTGCATCCCTGTCCCGAGACCCGGGCTCTGCTCGACCTCCGCCCGGCGATGCGGATCGTGGGTCACGTCTCCCACGTCCAGCGTCTCGACAAGGGTTCGCGGCCCAGCTATGGCCGGGTCAGGCCCCTGCCCGGCGAGGCGACGGTGGCCACGGTCCCGATCGGCTACGCCGACGGGTATCCCCGCCGCATGACCGAGGGAGTGGTCGCCTTGATCGGAGGGGAGCGGCATCC
>DATHUL010000069.1:0-3449 GCA_035462285.1 Acidimicrobiia bacterium | reverse complement strand
GAGCGAGGCCCAGTCGCTCGCCACCCGTCTCGGGCACACCGAGGGGGACGGCGAGCATCTGCTGCTCGCCCTGCGCACCCAGCCCGAAGGCCGCGTCCCCCGTCTCGTCTCCCAGGCCGGGGGCGACCCGGTGCGGCTGGTCGATGCCATGGAGGCAGACCTGGGGACCCGGGCCCGGGTCACCGGGCCCGGTCAGGCCCCGGGCGAAATCCGGATCACCCAACGTCTCGCCCGGCTCCTCGACACCGCCGAGCGGGAGGCGACCAGGCTCAAGGACGAGTACGTATCGGTCGAGCATCTGGTCATCGCATTCCTCGGCGAGCCCGACGACGCGCCGGCGAAGCGCTCCCTGACCGAGCAGGGGATCAGCCGCGACCGGTTCCTCGAGGCGTTGACCGCGATACGGGGCAATCAGCGGGTCACCTCGGCCACCCCGGAGTCGGCCTACGAGGCGCTGGAGAAGTACGGGCGTGACCTGGTGGTCGACGCCAGGACCGGAAAGCTGGACCCGGTGATCGGCCGGGACGGCGAGATCCGGCGTGTCGTCCAGATCCTGTCCCGGAAGACCAAGAACAATCCGGTCCTGATCGGCGATCCGGGTGTGGGGAAGACCGCCATCGTGGAGGGCCTGGCCCAGCGGATCATGCGGGGCGATGTCCCCGAGGGTCTACGCGACAAGACCGTCTTCGCTCTCGACATGGGGGCGCTTATCGCCGGAGCCAAGTACCGCGGCGAGTTCGAGGAGCGACTCAAGGCGGTCCTGGGCGAGGTGAAGGCGGCCGAGGGGCGAATCCTCCTCTTCGTAGACGAGCTTCACACGGTGGTCGGGGCCGGGGCGGCCGAAGGAGCGATGGACGCCGGGAACATGCTGAAGCCGATGCTGGCCCGCGGTGAGCTGCACATGATCGGGGCGACCACGCTGGCCGAGTACCGAAAGCACATCGAGAAGGACGCCGCCCTGGAGCGTCGCTTCCAGACGGTCGTGGTCGACGAGCCCTCGGTCGAAGACGCCATCTCGATCCTGCGCGGGCTCAGGGAGCGATTCGAGGTGTTCCACGGGGTCAAGATCCAGGACGCGGCCCTGGTCGCGGCGGCCGTCCTCAGCCATCGCTACATCACCGACCGTTTCCTCCCCGACAAGGCGATCGACCTGGTCGACGAGGCCTGCGCCATGCTGCGCACCGAGATCGACTCGATGCCGGCGGAGCTCGACGAGGTCACCCGCCGTGTCACCAGGCTGGAGATCGAAGAGGCGGCACTGGCCAAGGAGAAGGACGTCTCCAGCAAGAAGCGGCTCGATGAGCTGCGGAAGGAGTTGGCCGACCTGAAGACCGAGGCGGCGGCGACACGATCCCAATGGGACTCGGAGCGACAGATCTTGCGCCAGGTGCAGGAGGTGAGGGCCGAGATCGAGCGCAAGAACCGGGAGACCGACGAGGCAGAGCGGAACTACGACCTGGACCGGGCCGCCCGTCTTCGCCACGGGGAGCTGCCCCAGCTCGAGGCCAGCCTCGCCGAGCTGGAAGACAGGCTGGGGGAGGAGCAGGCCGGGCATCGGCTGCTCCGCGAAGTGGTGACCGAGGAGGAGATCGCCGACATCGTCTCCCGCTGGACCGGCATCCCGGTCACCCGGCTCCAGGAAGGGGAGCGGGAGAAGCTGCTCCGTCTCGACACCGTTCTCCACCAGCGGGTGGTCGGTCAGGACGAGGCGGTGCAACTGGTGGCCGACGCAATCATCCGCGCCCGGTCCGGGATCAAGGATCCCCGGCGCCCGATCGGCTCCTTCGTCTTCCTCGGTCCCACCGGGGTCGGTAAGACCGAGTTGGCCAAGGCCCTGGCCGAGGCGCTCTTCGACACCGAGGAGAACATGGTCCGCATCGACATGAGCGAGTACCAGGAGCGGCACACTGTGAGCCGGCTGATCGGCGCTCCTCCCGGCTACGTGGGCTACGAAGAAGGTGGTCAGCTGACCGAAGCCGTGAGACGCAAGCCTTACTCGGTGATCCTCTTCGACGAGATCGAGAAGGCGCACGCCGACGTGTTCAACACACTGCTCCAGGTCCTGGACGACGGCCGGCTCACCGATGCCCAGGGACGAACGGTCGACTTTCGCAACACGGTGGTGATCATGACCTCCAACATCGGCTCGCAGTACCTGCTGGAGGGGATCACTCCCGCCGGTGAGATCAAGCCGGAGGCGAGGGAGATGGTGACCGGGGAGCTGCGACGTCACTTTCGGCCCGAGTTCCTCAATCGGGTCGATGACGTCGTTCTGTTCAAGCCGCTCACCCTGGTCGAGATAGAGAAGGTGGTCGACCTGATGCTCAACGACGTGAGGAGACGGCTGACCGATCGCAACATGACCATCGAGGTGAGCGAGAAGGCCCTCGAGTTCATCGCCGAGCAGGGATTCGATCCGGTGTACGGGGCCAGACCGCTCCGCCGCTTCATCTCCCACGAGTTGGAGACGCGGATCGGGAGGGCGTTGATCGGCGGCGATGTCGCCGACGGGGCGACCATCCGCATCGAGCTGGTCGAGGGCGACCTCGAGATCGAGTTCGAGAACCGAGACGCCGGGACCGGAACCGCTTGAGCGCCTTTCACGCAAGGGGTACCCGGCCCCGGTGGTAACCTGGGGGTCTGGAGCGGCCTCGGCGCCAGCTTTTCGTTTTCCCCACAGAGTTCACGGGTAAGCAGTTCTCAGGAACCGGGCGATCTGCACGGTTCGACGACAGCCGACGCACTCGTCCGTCGTTGACCCTCGGAGAATCTGTATATGAGACAACCCACACCCGACCGCCCCTCGATCGGCTTCGCCAGCACCTATCCCCCGACCGCGTGCGGTCTGGCCACCTTCACCGCCGCCCTGCGCGGGGCCATGGCGTCGAACCGCGGATCGCAACAGGGTCTGGGTGTGGTGAGCCTGGTCGAAGGCCCCCTCACGCCGCCTCGCCCCGAGGTGGAGTACCAGCATCTGAACGGGGATGCCGCCTCGCTGCAGAGGGCAGGACAGGTTCTCGGTCGTCATCAGGTCGCCATCCTGCAGCACGAGTACGGCATCTTCGGCGGGCCCGACGGTGACGAGGTCCTGGCCCTGATGGCCGGTCTCGAGATACCGACCATCGTCACCCTCCACACCGTGCTCAGCAACCCGACCCCACGACAGAAGGACATCCTGGAGAGGATCGTCGCTCTGTCCGGGCGAACCGTGGTGATGAGCTACACCGCGATGAGACGACTCACCGACAGGTACGAGGTGGACGCCCACAAGGTGCGGATGGTGCCTCACGGGGCAAGTGTGAGCCTGGCCGGACCCGCATTCACCCGGGCCGCCCGCCCCGTCGTCCTGACCTGGGGCCTGATCGGCCCGGGCAAGGGGTTGGAGACGGCGATCGAGGCGTTCGCCGACTTGAAGGACATACGCCCCCGCCCCAGGTACTTGATTCTGG
>DATHUL010000068.1:0-3319 GCA_035462285.1 Acidimicrobiia bacterium | reverse complement strand
CAGCCATTCGGCTCGGTGGGCCTCTTCGCCCCCCCTCGCCCCGGCTCCGACCGGGCGGTGGCCGACGTGAGCAGCCGCTCCGACCTGACCTCCTTCTTCTGGACCCTGGCCGAGTTCTGTCACGAGGACCTCATGGTCTTCCTCTTCGCCGATGCGGAAGACGAGCGGGCGCAGTACACCATGGTGCTCTACAACGTGATGGCCCAGCTCAAGCGGGCCGAGGCCGGCGACGGCGGATCGGTCCGGATCGAGGGGGAGGCCGTCCGCACCTTCGGCGAGCTGTTCGACCTGATCCGACGGAAGGTCCAGGACGAGGAGACGCGAACCGACTGGGCGGGGCCGAACATCGGAGCGGGCACGGTCAACGCCTTCGTGCGCCGTCTGCAGGGGGCGGTCCGCCATGTCGAGCGCCTGATCCGGGGCGACATAGCCAACCCGGAGCGCCACCGTATCGAGGTCCAGGGACACCAGGTGACCGTGGTCGACCTGCACAACCTCAACGACCGTGCCAAGCGCTTCGTGGTCGGGGTGGCGGTTCGTCGGGCCTTCGAGGACAAGGAGCGTGCCGGCCAGTCCGACGAGTTGCTCTTCCTGGTGCTCGACGAGCTGAACAAGTATGCCCCCAGGGAGGGGGCGAGCCCGATCAAGGAGGTGCTTCTCGACGTCGCCGAGCGGGGTCGTTCCCTGGGGGTGATCCTGATCGGCGCCCAGCAGACCGCCTCGGAGGTCGAACGGAGGATCATCGCCAACTCCTCGCTCCGGGTGGTGGGGAGGCTCGACTCGGCCGAGTCTTCTCGCGAGGAGTACGGGTTCCTCCCGCCGGCGCAGCGACAACGGGCCACCATCCTCAAGCCGGGGACGATGCTGCTGGCCCAACCCGAGCTGCCGATTCCGCTCGTGCTCGAGTTCCCCTTCCCGGCCTGGGCGACACGGGCGTCGGAGGCCGCCGCCGCCCACCTTCCGGTCGACGGCCCAGCCGACCCGTTCCAGGATCTCTAGCTCGACTTCCCGCTCCCAGGATCTGTCCCTGCCCGGACCTACGATCGCGGAGATGACGAAGGTGGTCCGTCCGTGAGGCTGCTCCACACGTCGGACTGGCATGTGGGGCGAAAGATCCGCGGTCGCTCCCGAGCCGGGGAGCATCGGGCGGTCCTCGCCGAGATCGTTGCCATCGCTCGGGAGCAAAGGGTCGACGTGACCCTGGTGGTAGGCGATTTGTTCGACATCTCTTCGCCCTCCCCCGAGGACGAGGAGATCGTGTACCGGGCCCTGCTCGACCTGGCCGAGGTGGGACCGGTGCTGGTGGTGGCCGGGAACCACGACAGCTCGGCACGTCTCGAGGCGGTCAAGCCGGTGCTCGACCTGGGGCGTATCACGGTGGCGGCGCGACCCAGGTCCAAGACCGAGGGCGGGCTTGCCCGGATCGATGCCCTGGGCCTGGAGGTAGCCCTTCTTCCCTTCGTTTCCCAGCGCGGCATCGTCAAGGCGTCGGAGATCATGGAGCTCGACTCCGACCAGCACTCCCAGGGCTACGAACAGCGGCTGCGACGGATCATCACCGCCCTCACCGAGGACATGGGCGCCGACACGGTCAACGTGCTCGCCGGTCATCTCACGGTGTACGGGGCGTTGGGCGGCGGTGGGGAGAGGGAGGCCCACATCTTTGGCTATGCCATCCCGCCCCAGGCTTTCCCGGGGAGTCTCTCCTACGTGGCGCTGGGGCACCTCCACCGCCAGCAGCGGGTGCCCGCCTCCGCCCCGGTCTGGTACAGCGGGTCTCCGCTGCAGCTCGACTTCGGCGAGGTGGCCGATGGCAAAGGTGTGCTCGTCGTCGACGCCGAACCGGGCAAACCGGCTTCGGTGGAGCCGGTCGCCCTGGAGAGCGGGACCAGGCTGGTACAGGTCAGCGGCACCCTGGAGCAGGTCCTTGCCCGGGCGTCCGAGCTCGAGGGGGCCCACGTCAAGGTGCTTCTCGACGAGAAGGCGCGGGCCGGCCTCAACGAAGAGGTCCGGGCTGCCATCCCAGGTGCGGTGGACGTCGTGGTGGTTCGGCCCGAAGACGACGACCGACCGGTGCGAGCGCAACGGGTCGGACGCTCGCCGGTGGAGCTGCTCGAGGCCTATCTGACCAGCAAGGGCGTCGACGACGATGCGGTGGTGGATCTGTTCCGGGAGCTGGAGCAGGAGGTCTTCGCCCGGTGAGACCGCAGCGTCTCACCATGGAGGGTTTCCTCGCCTATCGGCACCGGACCGAGGTCGACTTCGGCGACGCCGACCTCTTCGTCCTCGCCGGGCCGACCGGGTCGGGGAAGTCGAGCGTGATCGACGGGATGACCTTCGCCCTCTACGGGACGATTCCCCGTCTCGACGACCGCCGATCGGTCTCACCGGTGATCTCGGCCCAGGCCGATCGGGCCCGGGTCTCTTTCCGGTTCACGGTCGGCGACGAGACGTACACCGCGGTCCGTCTCGTCGAGCGCAGGGGCGCCGGGGCGACCACGACCGAGGCTCGCCTCCTGCGCGGCGACGACGAGGAGGTGCTGGCCGGAAGCGCCGACGAGGTGACCGCCGAGGTGACTCGTCTCCTCGGTCTCAGCTACGACCACTTCACCAAGGCGGTGGTCCTGCCCCAGGGCGCCTTTGCCGACGTCCTCAACGACCGTCCCAAGGACCGTCAGGCCCTGCTTCGAGCCCTGCTCGAGCTCGGGTTGTACGAGCAGGTCATGCAGCTGGCCAACCTGAGGGCGCGTACCGCCGAGGTGAAGGCGGAGTCGATCAGGGAGGGTCTGGAGAAGCTGGACGTCCCCGGCCCGGAGCAGGTGGCCGAAGCCCGGGAGCGCCTGGCTGCGCTTTTCGAAGCGGCCGACGAGATGCCGTCCCGCATCGAGGAGCTCGAATCGCTGACTCGGAAGGCGGAGGAGGTCGCCGCCGCCGGCACCGCCCTGGATGGTGTCATCTCCCGTCTCGCCGCCATCAAAGCGCCGGCCGACCTGGAGACCCTCATCGACGACCGGGCCGCCTCCATGGAGCGGCTCGCCGCCGCGATCGAGGCCCAGGGCGAGATGATCACCGCCCGGGCCGCATTGGACGATGCCCTCGCCGGGTACCCGGAAAGACAGGTCCTGGAGCGGTGGCACGGCGATCGCGGGCGTCTCGCCGTCTTGTGCGCCAATCGGGTGGCGCTCGGGCTGGAACGGCTGGTCGAGGCGGCGGACGAGACCACCGCCGCCCGCGACCAGGCCCGTGCCCGGCTCGACGAGATGAGGGTGCGACATGCCGCCCACCAGCTGCGCCAGGGTCTGGAAAAAGGAGGGACCTG
>DATHUL010000067.1:0-1875 GCA_035462285.1 Acidimicrobiia bacterium | reverse complement strand
TGACCGCGCTGATGCCGGCCGGGGTTCCGCTTCCGGCTGCGGAGGAGGGCACGCGTGTCTTCGTCGAATGGGTACGGGCCTCGACCGTGGAGGAGACCGCCCCACTCGACTATCGGGTGACGGTCCTCGCACGGTCGCTGGCGGCCCGGAGCGACGAGGTCTACCAGCGGCAGGCGCCACTGGAGCTGACGGTCGAAATCACCCTCGTCGACGGGACGCCCCAGGTGGTCGCTCCTCCCCAGGTCCGTTCCGCATCGGCGGGCCCGGCGAGTGAGATGACCCTGGGCACCGTCCCCGAGCAGGTTGGCGCCGCCGCCCTCGAGCTGGCAGGCGGAACCGATGTGATCGGTGGCGTCCAGGCGCCCGACGGGGGATGGCGGGTCGTGGTCCTGGTCACCACCCCCGACGGGGTCAGCCGCCCGGTTTCGATCTCGCCTCCCGCCCCCTGAGCCGGGCGAGAGGAGGTCGGTCAGGCGCTGAACTCGGTCTCTAGGATCTGAGTGGCTTCGGGGACGATCGTTTCCCAGGCCACCTCGGGGGTCTTGGAGATGGTCACGAAGTCTGCGGTCATGAAGATGCTGGTCACGCCGTCGAGGGCGAGCAGGTCCCGGGCGAACGCCTCGGTCGGCTCGCTCCCCCGGACATGTGTGGTGGGCCCGCCCACCGGCGTTCCCACAGAGAATCTCATCGCATTCGGGTTGGGTGATGGGCTGACTGTCACTGCCATGGCGAGCCGAGGGTAATCGGGTGACCTCGACCGTCGGAGTGGACGTCGGAGGCACCTTCACCGACGTGGTCGTGTTCGACGGGGAGTCGATCAGCGGTCGCAAGCTGCCCACCACGACGGATCAAGCGGTCGCCGTCGCCCAGGCGTGGAGGGACGCCGGCGTCGGCTCCGAGACCACGTTCCTCCATGGGACGACAGCGGGGACCAATGCCCTGCTCGAGGGTCGGGGGGCGGTCACCGCCCTGGTCACCAGTCCCGGATTCGAGGACCTGATCGAGATAGGGCGCCAGTCCCGCCCCTCGCTCTACGACTCGTTTGTCGACCGGCCCTCCGCCCTGGTCCCTCGCTCGCTCCGCATCGGCTACGACCACGACCTCGATGCCCTGCGGGCCCGGCTGGAAGAGGTGGAAGCGGTCGCAGTGGCCCTGGTCCGCTCCTATCTCGACCCGTCACAGGAGCTGGGGCTGGCCGAGCGGCTCGCCGCCGAGTTGGAAGCCCCGGTCTCGGTGGGGGCGGTGGTCTCTCCCGCCTTTCGCGAGTACGAGCGGATCGCCACCACGGTCCTGAACGCC
Organism: Acidimicrobiia bacterium; assembly: GCA_035462285.1. GTDB lineage: Bacteria > Actinomycetota > Acidimicrobiia > Spongiisociales > ZC4RG35 > JARDZU01. The sequence goes on along the minus strand of DATHUL010000067.1, from coordinate 576 downwards.
TATCTGACCCCTGAAGTGGCCGGATACCTGGCCCGGCTCGATGGCGAGGTGCCCGCCGGGCAGCGTCTGGTGATGACCTCGTCTGGCGGCCTGCTCCCCTTCGCCTCCGCCGCAGGGTATTCGGGACGGCTCGTCCTCTCCGGCCCGGCCGCCGGTGTGGTGGCGGCCAGGGCCATGGGGGCGGCCAAGGGCCAAGCGTCTGTCGTCAGCTTCGACATGGGCGGGACCTCGACCGACGTCTGCCGCATCGACGGGCAGACAGGGGGAGGGGCCCGCCATGGGAGCGCCGGCTGGGTCAATCGGGTCCCCTCGCTCCCGGTGCGGACCATCGGCGCGGGAGGGGGCAGCCTGGCCTGGGTCGACGAGGGTGGTGCGCTCCGGGTGGGGCCCCGATCTGCCGGCGCCCATCCCGGACCGGCCGCCTACGGGCTCGGCGGGATCCAGGCCACGGTCACCGACGCCAACGTCGTCCTGGGTCGGATACCCCCCGACACCGCGCTCGGCGGGTCGGTGACCCTCGACGTGGCCGCGGCGAGTACGGCGCTGAGTGGCCTCGGCTCGTCGCTCTCGATGGGG
>DATHUL010000066.1:0-2575 GCA_035462285.1 Acidimicrobiia bacterium | reverse complement strand
CCGCACCTCGACCTCGCGGGCGGTCTCGAAGTTCCGCCACCAGCGGCGGGCCCGCTTGGTGACCAGGGTCACGGTGTCGTCCTCTCGGTGGTAGCTGACCGGAATCGTGTAGGTCTTGCCCGTCTTCCGGCCGGTGAAGGTGAGCAGGGCCACTCCCTGGCCCACCATGGCCTGAAGGCCCGGAGTAGTCAGCGCCCACTTCATCAGTGAGTTGACCCACGCCGGCGGGATGTCCTCGGGAAGCTTCACGTCGGCAGTCACGGTATCGGTCATCGTGGAACCTCCATTCCTCGATCCGTGTTCTGACCTCTTCATGGTGGGGGCAGGTGCGGCGGTGTGCCTAGAGGCGAAAGTAATGAAGTGGGGGAACCCGGTCGGTGCCGACGTGGCGTAGGTTCCGGTCGAGCCAGGAAACGACACCCGACGAGGGGGAACCAGATGACAGTGCTAGGCGATTTGACCGGGGCCCTCGCCACCGGCGCGGTGGAGGTGATCGACCTCAGCGCCCCGTTGTCGGCCGAGACTCCGCTGCTCGAGTTGCCGCCCGAGTTCGGGCAGACCGCTCGCTTCGAATTGGAGGAGATCTCGGCATACGACGACCGGGGCCCCGCCTGGTACTGGAACAACTTCCGCACCGGCGAGCACACCGGCACCCATTTCGACGCACCGATCCACTGGGTGACGGGACGGGACAAACCCGACGTCGCCTCGGTGCCGGTCTCCGCCTTCGTCGCCCCGGCGGTGGTCATCGACGTGAGCGGCCAGGTGGCCGAAGACCCCAATTTCGTCATCGAGAAGGAGCATCTCGACGCATTCCAGGCCGAGCACGGCGCCTTCCCCGACCGCGGGTGGCTGTTGTGCCGGACCGGATGGTCGGCCCGGACCACCCAGGAGGAGATGGTCAACAACACCGAGACCGGGCCGACCAGCCCGGGCATGTCGGCGGAGTGTGCCCGCTGGGTGGCCGAGGAATCGGTGTTGCAGGGGATCGGGGTGGAGACGATCGGCACCGACGCCGGCGCCGCCCACTCCTTCGACCCTCCCTTCCCCTGCCACGCCTTCTTCCTCGGTGCCGGCAAGTACGGGCTGGCCCAGTTGCAGAATCTGGACAGGCTGCCTCCCACCGGGGCGGTGGTGATCGCCGCCCCGCTCAAGATCGTCACCGGCTCGGGCTCGCCGGTGCGGGTGCTCGCCCTCGTCGACCGGCGATGAACGTAGCCGAGGCGGTGGGCCGCACCCTGGTCGAGCGGGGGGTGCGCCAGGTGTTCGGGGTGGTGGGCTCGGGCAACTTCCACGTCACCAATGCCATGGTCGACGCCGGCGCCCGGTTCGTCGCCGCCCGCCACGAGGGCGGTGCAGCCACCATGACCGACGCCTACGGGCGGATGAGCGGGGAGGTGGCGGTGCTCAGCGTCCATCAGGGATGTGGGCTGACCAACGCCATGACCGGGACCACCGAGGCGGCGAAGAGCCGCACCCCGATGGTGGTGCTGGCCGCCCAGGCCACCCAGCCCAGGTCGAACTTCTACGTCGACCAGGAGATGCTGGCCATGGCGGTGGGTGCGGTCCCGATGCGGATCGGCTCGGCGGACAGTGCGGTCGCCGACGCCGCCGCCGCGGTCGACCTGGCCCGCCGGGAGCGACGCACCGTGCTCCTCAACCTCCCTCTCGATCTCCAGGGCGACGAGGTGGAGGACCTCACCATCCCGGCGCCGTTGGCGACGCCGGGTCCGGTGGTTCCCTCCGATGAGGATCTGAACCTTCTGATCGAAGCCCTGGAAGGAGCGCAACGTCCGGTGTTCGTGGCCGGGCGTGGTGCCCGGGGCCCGGGATGCGGCCCGGCCCTGGCCGATCTGGCCGAGGCGAGCGGCGCCCTGCTGGCGACCTCGGCGGTGGCCAAGGGGCTGTTCAACGGCAACCAGTGGAATCTCGACGTCTCCGGCGGGTTCTCCTCGCCCGTGGCCGCAGAGCTGATCGGGGGCGCCGATCTGATCGTGGGGTGGGGCTGTGCCCTCAACATGTGGACCATGCGTCACGGTCGGCTGATCGGGGAGGGGACACGGGTCCTCCAGGTCGACGACGACCCCGACGTCATCGGCGCCCAGCGACCGGGGGCACAAGGCGTGGTCGGTGATGTCCGGGTCACCGCCGAGGCGGCGTTGGCCCGGGTCGGTGGGACGTCACCCGGCTACCGCTCGGAGCAGGTCCGCGCCCGCATCGCCTCCGAGATCCGCTGGCGGGACGTGCCCTATGAGGAGGAGAGCAGCGGGGAGAGGATCGACCCCCGCACCCTGACCATCGCCCTCGACGACCTGTTGCCCGAAGATCGGATGGTCAGCGTCGACTCGGGCAACTTCATGGGCTATCCCAGCATGTACCTGTCGGGGCCCGACCAGTGGGGGTTCTGTTTCACCCAGGCATTCCAGTCGATCGGGCTCGGTCTGGCCACGGCGATCGGTGCGGCCCTGGCCCAACCCGACCGGCTCCCGGTGGCGGCGCTTGGGGACGGCGGCGGGTTGATGTCGATCGCCGAGATGGAGACGGTGGCCCGTCTCGGTTTCCCCATGGTCGTGGT
>DATHUL010000065.1:0-12265 GCA_035462285.1 Acidimicrobiia bacterium | reverse complement strand
TCCTCGTCCCCGACCGCCGGACCACCTCCCTCACCGAACTCGGGGCCCTTGTCGTAGAAGATCTCCGAGCACGGCCCGCATGGCCCCGGGACTCCCATTTGCCAGAAGTTCTCCTTTTCGTCACGCCGCTGGATCCGTTCGGCGGGGACGTGCTTTGCCCAGATGTCTGCTGCTTCGTCGTCGGTCTCGAACACCGTGTACCAGAGCCGGTCCTCCTCCAACCCGAGCCGTTCGGTCACGAACTCGTAGGCCCAGGCGATCGCCTCCTCTTTGAAGTAGTCCCCGAAGCTGAAGTTGCCCAGCATCTCGAAGAAGGAGAGGTGACGATTGGTCGACCCGATGATGTCGATGTCTATGGTCCGCACCACCTTCTGCACGGTGGTGACCCGTCGCTCGGGCGGGGTCTCTTCCCCGAGGAAGTAGGGCTTGAAAGGGACCATCCCCGCGTTGGTCAGGAGCAGGGTCGGGTCATTTGGGATCAGGGAGGCGGAGGGGCGCACGACATGGCCCTTCTCCTCGAAGAAGGAAGTGAAAGCAGTTCGAATCTGGTTGCTGTCCAAACGAGGTCCGGTACTGGGGAAGATCGGCGAGGTTAACGACGGGCTGGCGGCTACCGGCTTCTATTGGGCCGGACCGCCCGGGCCGCCAAGTCGAGCAGGTCGGCCCCGGTGGCCACGGCGGCGTCCTTCCACTCCATCGGGGTCGGCCGTCGCCGCAAGGCGCGCACCGTTATCCACCCTCCGGCGACCATCCCGGTCGCAAACCACCAGACCCGATCGAGCATCGAGCCAAGGCTACCCCCTCACTCCCGTCCTTCCCGCCGGAGGACGCGGTCGATGTCACGGAGACGCGTCTTGATCGACGCTTCATCGCCGAGATTGCCCGGCTGGTACAGCACATCGGGAGGGACCCCGTCGGGGAAGTACTGCTGTTCGACCACGCCGCCCTCGAAGTCGTGCGCGTAGCGGTATCCCGATCCGTGGCCCAGCTTCTCGGCGCCGGCATAACCGGTGGAGCGGAGATGGGCCGGGACGCTGGGCGCGGGGCCGTCGCTGACCAGTTGCCTCGCCCTGGCCATGGCCCGACCCACCGAGTTCGACTTGGGCGCGGCGGCCAGGTAGATCGTCGCCTCGGAGAGGTGGTAGCTCGCTTCGGGGAGACCGACATAGGCAAGGGCGTCTCCAGCCGCGATCGCCAACGGCAGAGCATGAGGGTCGGCCAGCCCGATGTCCTCGGCGGCGAGGATTATCAGGCGCCGGGCGATGAACTCAGGGTCCTCCCCGCCCTCGAGCATGAGGAACAGCCAGTAGAGGGCGGCGTCGGGATCCGATCCGCGCACGCTCTTGATGAAGGCGGAGATCACGTCGTAGTGCTGGTCGCCAACCTTGTCGTATCGGACGATGCGCCGCTGCAACGCCTCGGCCACATCCTGCAACGAGATCGTGTCTCGCTGGTCGCCCGAGGCGAGCAATGCGGCCACTTCGAGGGCGTTGAGGGCCTGACGGGCATCGCCACCGGTGCGATTGCCCAGCTCGGTCAATGCCTCGTCGTCGATCTTCAGATCCAGATCGCCCAAACCACGCTCGGTGTCGACCAGGGCCCGCTGCACCAGCGTCGATACTTGATCGGGACCGAGTGCCTCGAGCCGGAACAACGTCATCCGGCTCATCAGCGGGGAGTTGACCTCGAAGAACGGGTTCTCCGTGGTGGCGCCGATCAGGATCAGGGTGCCGTCTTCCACCCCGGGCAGGAGCGCATCCTGCTGGTTCTTGGCGAAACGGTGGATCTCGTCGAGGAAGAGGACGGTTCGTCGCTCCTCGGTGGCGAGACGGTTTTTTGCCGCGGCCAGCACCTCGCGTATGTCCTTGACCCCGGCCGAGGTGGCGGAGAGAGTCTCGAATGCGGCATCGGCCCTGGAGGCGACGAGACGGGCCAGCGTCGTCTTCCCCGTCCCCGGCGGCCCCCAGAGCAACATCGAGACCGGACGCCCCGACTCGACCAGCCGTCGAAAGGCGGCTCCATCGGACATCAGCGCCGGCTGACCCACCACCTCGTCCAACGACCGAGGCCGCATGCGGGTGGCCAGCGGCGCCGCCCGTGCGGTCAGGTCGTCGGCCCGGGCCGAGAACAGGTCGCTCATTCAGTCCGACGGTACCGGGCGGCGGCGTCGAAGTCGTCGGTGGGCTCGGAGGCAGTCCTTCAAATCAGGAGGCAGTGGGAGCGGCCCGATGTCACAACCGATCAGGTTGGCTCTTCCTCAGCCGGTTCCTGTCTCCGAGCCAGCGCCTCGCCGCTGAGCGTGACGCCCAACTCGTCGAGCTGGGCGTCTTCGACCCAGGTCGGGGCACCGGTCATCGGGTCCACCCCGGTCTGGGTCTTGGGGAAGGGGATCACCTCCCGGATCGAGCTCTCGCCCTGAAGGACCATGACCAGCCGGTCGATGCCGAAGGCGAACCCGGCGTGTGGCGGCGAGCCATAACGGAGCGCCTCCAGAAACCAGCCGAAGCGGCGCTCGGCGGTATCGGCGTCGATCCCGAGGATCTCGAACACCTGCCGCTGCACCCCTGGGTCGTGGATACGGACCGATCCCGATCCCAGCTCGACCCCATTGAGCACCACGTCGTAGGCCTGGGACAGCGCCCCCCTTGGGTTGTCCCGCATCTCGTCGAGTGAGATCGGGGAGGTGAACGGATGATGGGAGAAGGTGATCGAGCCGTCCTCGTCCTCCTCGAACAGCGGGAAATCGATCACCCAGAGGAAAGCGAGATCGTCGTGCCCGGCGGGACGCAACAGCTCGTTGCGGAGAGAGCCCAGCACTTCGACCACCAGGCGCCAACGGTCGGCGCAGAGGAGAAGGACGTCGCCCGGGGAGGCACCGAGGGCGGCCTCGACCCCCGCCAGCTCCGACTCGTCCAGGAACTTGGCCACCGGCGAGCGCAAGGTGCCGTCCTCCTCGACCACCATCCAGACCAGTCCACGCGCACCTTGCTCCTTGGCTCGCTCGGTCAGGGCATCGGCACGGGCCCGGGACCACTCCTGGGGCCCGACGTTGATGCCACGGATCGTGCCGCCCGAGGCCAGAGACTCCCTGAACACGCCGAAGCCCGAATCGGTGAACAGGGAGGACAGATCGACGATCTCGGCCCCGATCCTCAGGTCGGGCTTGTCGGTGCCGTACCGGTCCATGCACTCCTGCCAGGTGAGCCGGGGGAAAGGGCGTGTCATCTCCACTCCCCGCAACTCCCTGGTCGCCGCGACCAGGACACTCTCGATCGCATCGAGCACGTCGTCCCGCTCCCAGAACGACCCCTCCAGGTCGAGCTGGGTGAACTCCAGCTGACGATCGGCGCGGAAGTCCTCGTCGCGATAGCAGCGGGCGATCTGGAAGTACCGCTCTACCCCGGAGATCATCAGCAACTGCTTGAACAGTTGCGGCGATTGGGGCAGGGCGTAGAACTCGCCGGGACGAAGCCGGGACGGGACCAGCATGTCCCTGGCCCCCTCGGGAGTGCTGTTGATCAGGGTCGGGGTCTCGACCTCGAGGAAACCCTGCTCGTCGAGAGCCCGCCTGATCGCAGCGGCGGCTCGGGAGCGAGCCCGAAGATTGGCCGCCATCCGGGGTCGTCTGAGGTCGAGATAGCGATAGCGGAGCCTGACCCGCTCATCGACCTCCACCCGGTCGTCGATCATGAAGGGAAGCGTGTCGGCTGGGGCCAGCACCTCGAGACCTTCGACCCCGATCTCGACCATCCCGGTGGGCAGATCCGGGTTCTCGGTGCCGGAGGGGCGGGCCCGAACCGTGCCGGTGACGCTGACGCAGTACTCCATGCGGAGCTCGGCCACGGACTCGTGGTCCGAAGGGTCGGCAACCACCTGGACCACGCCGGTGGCGTCGCGCAGGTCGAGGAAGGCGATCCCACCATGGTCACGTCGCCGCTGCACCCAACCGGCCACGGTCACCACGGCTCCCACGTCGGAGACTCCGAGCGCTCCGGCGGAGTGAGTCCTCATCGGTGCTCTCTGATCCACCGGCCCACCTCGTCGATCTCGATCTGCGTCTTCTCCTCGTCCAACCGCACCTCGACCGCCCCTTCGCCGATGACGACCAGCGCTCGGGCCCCGGAGCGCCCCGCCGCCCGGAACTGTGCCTTCACCGAGCGCCCCTCGGTGTCGAATTCGACACGCAGACCGTCCCGACGCAAGGTCGAGGCCGCCACCAGCGCTTCGCCGGGAGAAGACTCGGAGACGATGTAGACGTCGATGGCGGGCTCGGGCCGGCGTTGTGAGGAGAGGGCGATTCGATCCACGCCGAGAGCGAACCCAACCCCGGGAGTCCTCCGGCCTCCGATCGCCTCGGCCAGGCCGTCGTAGCGCCCCCCGCCGCCGACTGCGTTCTGGGCGGTCTCCAGCTCGGTGGCCAGGTACTCGAAGGCGGTCCTGGTGTAGTAGTCCAGCCCGCGCACCAACCGCCCGTCCTCGCGGAAGGGGATCTCGAGCCGGCTCAAGGCGGACTTGACCTCCTCATAGTGGATGGCGCACGGGTCACAGAGATGGTCCTTCATGGCCGGGGCGTCGCCAAGCACCGGGGCGCACACCTTGCAGTCGAGCACCCGCAGCGGGTTGACCTCGATGAGCGGGACCGAATCGGGGCACAGCAGCGGGCGCCTCTCCTCCAGGTAGTCCTGCAGGGCCACGACATACCCGGGCCGGCACACCCCATCGCCCAGTGAGTTGAGCACAACCTCGAGGCCTGGGACATCGACCGAGGTGAGATATCGGAATCCCAGTTCGATCACCTCGGCGTCGGCTGCCGGCCCTTCTACGTCGAGATACTCGACTCCGACCTGCCAGAACTGCCGCCGCCGTCCCGCCTGAGGTCGCTCGTACCGGAACATCGGCCCGGAGTAGGCCCCCTTCCACGCCCCGGAGGCCCCCGAGTCGAGAAAGGCACGGACCACACCGGCGGTTGCCTCGGGACGCAGGGTCATCGAGCGGCCGCCCTTGTCCCGGAAGGTGAACATCTGCTTGGTCACCACCTCGGTGTCGTTGCCCACGCCCCGTTCGAACAGATCGGTCGTCTCGAAGATAGGGGTCATCACCAGCGGGTAGCCGTACCGATCCGCCCAACCCTCCCACTCCCGGAGAAGCTCCCGCCAGAGATGGGATTCGGGCGCGCCGATGTCATCGGTGCCCTTTGGTGGCTGAAAGCTCATGGGGAAGGGCAGGTTAATGGTGGTCTCCCCGTGCCGAGCGGGGGGATCACCTGGTCAGCCCAGGAACGGGTTGGTGGCCCGTTCCCTCCCGATCGTCGTCTCCGGCCCGTGCCCGGGAAGGACCCTGGTCTGGTCGGGAAGCACCAGGACCTTGTCCTGCATCGACTTCATCAACTCGGGGAAAGAGCCGCCGGGAAGATCGGTGCGGCCTATCGACCCGGCGAAGAGCTGATCTCCGGAGAAGAGGGTCTCCTGGTCCTCGAGGTAGAAGCAGCAGTGTCCCGGGGTGTGACCCGGGGTGTGGCGGACCTCCAACTCGAGACCGGCCACCCGGATCATGTCCCCATCGGCCAGTGACTCGAACTTCTCCGGCAGCTCGTAGGAACCGGGCGGGGTCATGCCGAAGATCGCCCTGAGCTGCTCGGTCGGGTGCAGGGTGAGGAAGTCGTCGTCGGGGTGCACGTAGACCACGGCGCTGGTGCCCCGGGTCAGCCGACCACTCCCACCGCTGTGATCGACATGACCGTGGGTTAGCAGCACCGCAGCCGGATAGAGGTCATTGTCGGCCAGGACGGACCCGATCAGGTCGGGATCGGGCGGGGCATCCACCACCACGGCCGGCCCGCCCGGCTCGGAGGCGACGATGAAGGAATTGGTCACCGCCAGCCAAGCCGGCACCCCGATGATGAGCATCAGGACGAGGGCTCGGTGGCAAGTCGGAAGGCGGAGAACACCCCGTCGACCCGGCGCAGGTCGGCCAACAGCTTGGGCAGCTGGCTCGGATCCGAGAGCTCGACCTCGTAGCGAAGAATCGCCACCCGGTCATCGCCGGTGTGGGTCGAGGAGGCGGTGATGTTGCCACCGGTGTCGCTCACCACGCTGGTGACGTCGCGGAGCAGGCGGGTACGGTCGAGCGCCTCGACCTGGATCCAAACCACGAAAGCGGTAGTGCTCTGCGGCGGCCACGACACGTCGACGGAACGCTCCCTGCGCTCGGCCAGAGACGAGACGTTGGTGCAGTCGGCGCGGTGGACCGAGACCCCGCGTCCGACGGTAACGTATCCCACGATCTCGTCGCCGGGGACCGGGGTGCAGCAGCGAGCGAGGTGCACCAGCATGTCGTCCTGCCCCTCGACCACGACCTGAGCGCCGTCGAGAGTGCGTCTTCGCCGATGCTGGAAGAAGTCGTCTTCGACCTCCGGGTTGAGCAGCCGGGTCAGCCTCGTCGCCACCGAGTCGATGGACACAGTGCCCTCGCCGACGGCCACCTGAAGCGCCTCGACGTCCCTCTGACCCAACTCGGCCGAGATCGACTCGAGCAGTTTGTCCTTCTCGGTCGCCGGTATCGCCGGCGCCTCCCGTTTGAGCAGGGTCTGCACCGCCTCCTTCCCCTCGCCCAGGGCCTGGTCGCGTCTCTCCTTGGTGAACCACTGTCTTATCTTCGACTTGGCCCTACCGGTGCGAACGAAGGCGAGCCAGTCACGGCTCGGCCCGGCCTCCATCGACTTGGAGGTGAGCACCTCGACGATGTCACCCGATTGGAGCCGGGTGGAGAGGGGAACGAGCCGCCCGTTGACCTTGGCTCCCACGCATCGGTGGCCCACCTCGGTGTGCACCGAGTAGGCGAAGTCGATCGCGGTGGAACCGGCGGGAAGCGGCTTGACGTCGCCGCCGGGGGTGAGGACGAAGACCTCGTCCTGGTAGAGGTCGAGCTTGAGATTGGCCAGGAACTCCTCGGGGTCTTCGTCCTCGCCCCAGGAGATGAAGTCCATGCGGGGAAGCTGGCCCGCCTCTCCCTCCTTGTAGCGCCAGTGGGCTGCGATTCCCGCCTCTGCCCTCTGATGCATCTCCTCGGTGCGTATCTGGACTTCCAGGGGCTTGCCGTCCGGCCCGATCACGGTGGTGTGCAGCGACTGGTAGAGATTGATCTTGGGCATGGCGATGTAGTCCTTGAACCGCCCGGTCACCGGCACCCAGTGACTGTGGATGAGACCGAGTGCGGCGTAGCAGTCCCTGACCGTCGGGGTCGTGATCCTGATCCCGATCAGGTCGTGGATGTCCTCGAAGGGTCGGTTCTGCTCCCGCATCTTGCGATAGATGGAGTACTGGTGCTTGGGCCGCCCGGTGACCACCGCCTCGATGCCCGAGTCGGCCAGGATGCCCGACACCTCGGCGACCATCTTCTCGATGAAGGCCTCCCGCTCGGGGGCCCGCTCGGCGAGCATGGCCTGGATCTCGGCGTTGGGCCCCGGGTAGAGGATGGCAAAGCAGCGGTCCTCGAACTCGTGCTTGATCTCCTGGACACCGAGACGATGGGCGAGCGGAGCGTAGACATCGAGTGTCTCCTGAGCCACCCGGCGTTGCTTCTCGTCGCGCAGCGCGTGGACGGTGCGGAGGTTGTGGAGCCGGTCGAACAGCTTGATGATCAGGACCCGGACATCCTGGGCCATGGCCACCACCATCTTCCGGATGGTGGCCGCCTGAGCCTGCTCCCGGTTCGAGTAGCGAACCCGGTCCAACTTGGTGACACCGTCGATGAGACGAGCTATCTCGTCGCCGAACTGCATGGTGAGATCGCTCAGGCTGAGAGTGGTGTCCTCCACGGTGTCGTGGAGTAGGGCGGCGGCGATGGTGGGCTCATCCAACCCATACTCGGCCAGCATCAGGGCGACGGTCACCGGGTGGGTGATGTAGGGGTCGCCCGTCTTTCGAACCTGCCCCTCGTGGGCTGCCTTCGCCACCTGGTAGGCCCGTTCCAGCACGGCTGTGTCGCCATCGGGGTGATGGCGGAGGAAGGCGGCGACGACGTGGTCGAACGTCGCCTGACCCAGCTCAGTCGTATCTGATGAGGGCATGTAGCGGCACACCGTCCAACATGTCGGCGCCCTCGAGGAAGGCGAGCTCGATGAACACGGAGATCCCGACCACTTCGGCGCCGATCTTCCTCAGGAGTCGAATTGCGGCGGCGGCGGTGCCCCCGGTGGCGATCACGTCGTCCACGAGCAGGATCCGCTCCCCGCGATGCGCCGCGTCGGTGTGGATCTCGAGGGCGTCGCTGCCGTATTCGAGGGTGTACTCCTCACGGATGGTCTGGTAAGGCAATTTGCCCGGTTTTCGCACCGGGATGAACCCGGCGCCGAGCCGAACCGCCACCGGCGTGGCCAGAGTGAACCCACGGGCCTCGATTCCGGCCACCTTGGTCACCCCGGCCTCCCTGAACGGCGCGGCCAACGCGTCGAGCAGCGCGGCAAAGGCTGCCGCGTCGGCCAGGACGGGTGTTATGTCCTTGAAGACGACGCCCGGTTCGGGGTAGTCGGGGATGTCACGGATCAGCGATGCGAGTTGTTCCACCCCCGGAAGTCTACGGTCGGCTATGGCGGATCAGGCGTCCGTCTCGCCCGGCTCGACCCGGGAGCCGATGGCCCGGCGCGAGACCCGAAGCCTTCCCTCTTCGACCCGGAGCACGACGCTCTCCTCGTCGACCGTCACCACAGTCCCGTGGATCCCCCCGATGGTGCGGACCTCGTGCCCCGGTGCCAGCGATTCGGACAGGCTCTGCTGCTTCTTGGCGCGCTGACGCTGCGGTCGGATGATGAACATCCAGAACACTGCAACCATCAACCCGAGGAAGAGCAGCGAGGGAAGCGGGCTCGCCGCGGTCTCCTGGGCAAAGACGACGTAGGTCACAGAATCCTCCCGATCAAGTGAAGTCGGACCGGCGGGAGGTTAGGCAATCGGGACGGTCTAGGGCGAACCGCCGGACCGGTTTCCACCCACCCCGGCGATGAACGCCTCGAGGGCCCCGGCGACGACCGCCGCCCTGGCCGCAGCGACCAGGTCGAGGGTGTACCTCAGGTTGTGGATGGTGAGGAGACGATGGGCGGAAAGCTCCTTCATCCGGACCAGATGCCTCAGGTAGGCCCTGCTGTGGTGTTGACAAGTGTGACAGGGACAAGCGTCGTCGATCGGACGGTCATCGGCCTCGAATCCAGCCGTGCGCAGGTTGAAGTCCCCGAAGCGAGTGAGCACCTTGCCGTGACGGGCCAACCTGGTGGGGAGGACACAATCAAACATGTCCGCGCCGCGGGCGATCGCATCGAGAAGACCCTCCGTGTCGCCCAGCCCCATCACATAGCGGGGCTTGTCGGCCGGCAACTCGGAGATTCCGGCCTCGAGGGCGAGGTTGCGCTCGTCGGCGCTCTCCCCCACCGAGAGCCCTCCGATCCCGAACCCGGGGAATCCGAGGGCAGCGGTCTGGGCCGCGCTCTTCGCCCTCAGATCGGGATCGACACCGCCCTGGACGATCCCGAACAGCGCCTGATCGCTCCGGGTGTGGACCAGCAGGCATCGCTCCGCCCAGCGCAGGGTCCTTTCCATCTCCTCCTCGACACGAAGGCGCGAGGCGGGCAGCCCGACACAGACGTCGAGGACCATGGCGATGTCGGGCCCCAGTTCCTCCTGGATCTTCACCGATCCCTCCGGAGTGAGATGAACCATCGACCCGTCGTAGACCGATCGAAACCTGGCCCCTTGATCGTCTATCTCGGGCTCGAGGGAGAAAATCTGGAACCCTCCCGAGTCGGTGAGGATCGGGCCGTCCCATCCCATGAAGGGATGGAGCCCGCCCAGCTCTGAGATCAGCGAGGACCCCGGCCGAAGCATCAGGTGATAGGTGTTGGCCAGCACGATCTCGGTCCCCGCTCCGACCAGATCGGCGCTGTCCACCGCTTTGACCGCGGCGCGGGTGCCCACCGGCATGAAGGCCGGGGTTCGAACCCGGCCATGCGGGGTGTCGAGCCAGCCTGCCCGCGCCCCGCCGTCCTGGGCTTCCAGGTTCCATGTCACCGAGCTCATGCCCCCGATTATGCGTCCCCTCGCTCGGCATACATGGCGTCGCCAAAAGAGAGAAAGCGATAGCCGCGATCGAGAGCCGTCTCATACGCCTCCCGCCATCGTGTCCCCATGAAGGCGGCGACCAGGACCACCAACGTCGAGCCGGGCACGTGGAAGTTGGTGATCAGGGCGTCCACCACCCGGAATCTGTCGCCCGGCTTGAGGAACAACGTGGTCTCGCCCGAGCCCGCCTCGACCGTCCCGTCCTCGTTCCCGAAGGTCTCCAACGCCCTGGTCACGGTGGTCCCGGCCGCCACCACCCGTCCGCCCGCCACGCGAGCCCGATCGATCGCCTCCGCGGTCGCCCCCGGGATCGAGCACCACTCCGAGTGCATGCGATGGTCTTCGACCTCCTCGGCGGCAATGGGTCGGAAGGTGTCGATCCCGACGTGGAGGTCGACCGGGGCGATCTCGACCCCGGTGGCTTCGAGGCGGCCTACCACTTCGGCGGTGAAGTGGAGCCCTGCCGTGGGCGCAGCCGCCGACCCGGTACGGCGGGCGAACATGGTCTGATAGCGGGAGGAGTCGTCGAGAGCTCCCTTGAAGTAGGGAGGGAGGGGGACCCGGCCGGCAGCCTCGATCGCCGCTTCCACGTCGGGAGCTTGCAAGTCGACCACGACCAGGCCGTCCCTCGGGCCCTCCACGACGGTGGCCCCGAGCCCGTCGAACTCGATCTCGACTCCGGCCCGGAGACGACGTGAGGGCCGGGCCAGCGCCTCCCAGGACCCGTCGGGTCGGGCGGTGAGGAGGAGCAGCTCGATCTCTCCGCCGGTGCCGACCCGCCGTCCCACCAGTCGTGCCGCCCGGACCTTCGTCTCGTTGACCACGACCAGGTCGCCGGCACCGAGCAAGGTCGGGAGGTCCAAGAAGACATGGTCCGACATGTCCCTGGTGTCGAGGAGCCGGGCGTCGTGCCGGGGCTCGATCGCCACCTGTGCGATGGCCGCCTCCGGCAACGGGTAGATGAACTCCTCGACTCGCATCGGTGGCCGAGGCTATCGGCGGGAAGCCGTAGACCGATCCCCCAGGGGCCCCCTCTCAACCAGGTCGAGGGGCAGAATGCGATGAGTGAGCAAGCTGGAGATCTTCCCCCTGACGCCGGAGCGCGTTGAAGACCTGGCCAAGCTGTTCGGGCAGGGGGGCGATCCGAAGTGGTGCTGGTGCGCGTCGTTCCGGCTGCGCAGCGCCGACTTCAGGAAGTCGAGCCCGGATCTCAACCGCAAGGTGTTGGAAGAGGCAGTGACCACGACCGCCGAGGAGGGTCGGGCCCCCGGGTTGATCGCCTATGACGAGACCGACCCGGTCGGCTGGGTGAGCCTGGGCCCGCGCCACGACTTCGAGCGTCTCAGGCACTCCCGGCTCCTCGCACCTGTCGACGACGAGCAGGTGTGGTCCATCGTCTGCTTCGTGGTAGCCCGACGCGCCCGAAGAGCAGGAGTCGCCGCTGCCTTGCTGGAGGCGGCGGTCGAATACGCCCGCGGCCACGGGGCGGAGAGGCTGGAGGGTTATCCGGTCGAGACCGAAGGCAACCGGATCCCTTCAGCCAACGTCTACATGGGCACGTCGACCATGTTCGAGCGGGCCGGCTTCGAGGTAGTGGAGCGGCGACGGGCCAACAAGGACAGTGCCACCCGTCACATCGTGCGCAAAACGCTGTAGACGCAGGTCAGAGAAGCGTTCCCTGGGGATCGGCCGGGTGGTCCAGCCCGAGATGGGCATAGGCGCCGGCTGTCGCCATCCGGCCACGCGGGGTGCGTTTGATCAACCCCGACTGGAGCAGGAAGGGCTCGTAAGCGTCCTCCACCGTCTCGGGTTCCTCCCCCACCGCGATGGCCAGGGTGGAGAGACCGACCGGACCCCCGCCGAATCGGTGGACAATCGACTCCAGGATCGATCTATCCACCTTGTCCAGACCGAGATCGTCGACTTCGAACACCCGGAGCGCCTCATCGGCGGTGGTGGGATCGATGACTCCCGAGGCCCGGGCCACCGCGTAGTCGCGGACCCGGGCGAGAAGGCGATTGGCGATGCGTGGCGTCGACCTGCTCCGATGGGAGATGATGCCCGCCGCCTCGTCGGATATCTCGATGCCGATGATCCCGGCCGAGCGCCGGATGATGACGGCGAGCTCGTCGGGCCGGTAGTAGTCGAGTTTCTCC
>DATHUL010000064.1:0-5379 GCA_035462285.1 Acidimicrobiia bacterium | reverse complement strand
TCGTCTATCTCCTCGGCCCAGACCCCGGACTCATGGATGAGCAGGTCCCGGGTGATCCGGTCCTGGAGACCGAGCCGATCGGGATCGATCGCCTCGGCGCTGGCGCCGATATCGGCAAAGACGCCCGAGAGTCGTCCCATCCAGTCCTCGTTGTACATCGGCAGCTGGTCGTCGAATCGGTGCTCGCCGCGCACCGTGGCGATGGTCGGCTTGTACTCGGAGAAGGCCATCCAGAATCGGTCGGCCAGATCGGGGAGGGAATGCGGGGGAGTTTCATTGGCCATGTCGCCAACCGTACCGGCCAGACCGTCCAGGCACTTCCCCTGCCGGCTACCGCACCCGGCCGCTGTCAGGGTCTGCGATGAGAGACGACACGTCGACCGCCTCGAAGTCGGAGCCGGTGATGACGTCCAACTCATGGAGCACGTCGTTGTCCCAGCGCTCGTCCGGGGCTCCGGAGATGTACCAGGGGGAGCCGTTGTCGGCGAGGATGATCCCGTAGGTCTTCATGGCCTCGGCGATCACCCGGGCTTGAGCGGAGAGACCCGAGGTGTCGAAGGACGCCATGAGACGGAATCGCTGTCCCATCGGCGGGTAGGAGGGATCGGTGACGTCCGACGCCTCGTGACGGGCGGGCCAGACAAAGGCGGATTGGGTGTCGGGAGCGGTGAAGCGGATGGCATGGCGGATCTCGCCCGAGGCGACCTCGTCGTAGCGCACCAGACCGGCATAGATGGGCAGACCGGCCGCGTCGGCCGAAGTCCAACCGGCGGGACGCAGGGCGTTGGAGCGGAGGTCGTATCTGGCCCCGTTTGCGGCGCGCCAGGTGCCGTCGCCATTGGGGAAGGCCCGGTACAACTCGTAGAGGATGCAGTCGGCCACATCGACCGCGATCACGTGACGGTCCCCCGTTGCCGACGGGCCGCCCTCGACCGGGGCGTCGTAAGGGATCGGGTAGGGCCCGGGATCACTTTCCCCGGGCCATGACGTGAACTCGACCGCCACGTCGGGCTGAGCGGTGCCGACGGTGACATAGGGGATGCCGATCGGGCTGGTCGACCCCTCCGGCCAGACCCCGCTCCCGAAGTCGGCGTGAACGTTGTCGAATGCCCCGATCCGATTGACGTAGTCGGCGGACCGGACGTCAACGGGCAGCGAGTCGACCCTGACGTTCCAGATGTTGTCGGCGGGGAAGACCGGGCACCCGAGGTCCGGCCCGGTGCCGGGCAGTGGGCCGAAGGAGCCGGCGACCGGGAGCCAGCCGGGTGAGCCCCAGGTCAGTTGGCTGTCGGCGACGCCTTGGGTGTTGGAGTAGCGGAAGTAGAAGACCGAGTTGGAGGGTCGGAAGATGGCGGGGGTGTCGATGTTGTCGACGATGCCCCAGTCGCCGGAGACGAACCGGTCTCCGGGGTCTCCGTAGAAGAACTCGGAGTCGGCGATGCCTTGGGTGTGGGTCTGGCGGAAGTAGACGAACCCGGTCGACTCGCGGTGCAGTCCCAGGGTGTCGACTCCGTCGCCGTTGAAGTCGCCGACGAAGGGCTTGTCGCCGGGGTTGCCGAAGATGTAGGAGAATTCGGCTGCTCCCAGCCCGCCGTCGTTGGCGCCCAGCTCGTTGATCACATAGATCCGGGCTTCTGACGCCCGGTAGATGGACAGGGTGTCGCATCCGTCGCCGTTGAAGTCTCCGGCCAGGGGGAAGTCTCCTGGGTTGCCGAAGAAGAATCTGATGTCGGCCACACCCTGGCTGTTGGAGTTGCGCAGGTAGGCGAACCCGTCGGACTGGCGGTAGAGACCGGGTGTGTCGATCCCGTCACAATCCCAGTCACCGACAAAGGGGACATCACCCGGGTCGCCGTAGAAGAACCCGGTGACCTGCCCGGACTCGTCGCGCAGGTGCCAGATCCCGCTGGCCGGGTCGAGCAGGCCCACGGTGTCGGCGGCGTCGACCGTGGGGACGGCGAGAAGCCAGATCACAACCACTACCAGGGCACGTCGCATGTTGGGGGATGATCGGCACCTCCCCCACCCCGCCTTAGCCCGTCCGCGTGTCCGTCCCCCCGTCCCGCTCACCCCAGTAGTCGGTGCTCCATCGCGTAGACAGCGGCCCCGGCCCGTGTCGAGACTCCGATCTTGGCGTAGATGTTCTCGACATGACGTCCCACCGTCTTGGCCGAGATGAACAGCTCGTCGGCCACCTTGCGGTTGGTGTGACCACGCGCGATCAGTCTCAACACCTCCACTTCGCGATCGCTCAGACCGCCCGGGTTGGCCGGTTTGACCGGCTCGACCCCCTCACCCGCCGCCGCGGTCACCAAGCCGACCGCGGCGGGGTCGAGCCGCCCTGACTCCGCTTCCGCGGCGAGGATCCGGGCCGCCTCGGCGGGGTCGAAACGCCGACGGTGGGGCCGTTCCGAGGTGAGGGCGGCCATCACGTCGGCAGCGGCGAGAATCCGCGTCGCCATCGGGAGGTGCTCATCGGAGACCTGCCGGTGGTAGCCCGAGCCGTCGAGCCGCTCATGGTGACTCGAGGCGAGCTCACCGAGATCGGCCAGGGCCTGACATCGTGAGAGGATGCGCTGGGTCAGGTAGGGATGAAGCCGGACCTTCTCCCACTCCCCTGTGCCCAGTGGCCCGGGTCGGTCCCAGATCCCGTTCTCGATCCCGACTCGCCCCAGATCGTGCACCAGCCCGGCATGATGGAGCATGCTGGACCGGCTCGGTCCCAGACCGGCCAGATCCGACGCCGTGGCGGCCAGCTCGGCGACGCGATGCGAATGTCCCCGCATCCACGGCGACTTGATGTCGGCGAAGTCGGCGATCGCCGCCAAAGCGACCGCCATGTCCTCGATGTGGGCGGCAGGGTCGGGCTCTGCCTCGATCACCTCGCTCCACTCCGCCTCTCTCGACGTGGGGGAGAGGGCGAGAAGCACGTCGACGACGTCGGGGTCGTAGGCCTTTCCCCGCCGGCGACGCAGGACGGAGGCGATGTCGGCGCCGCTCCGGGCGAGAAGGTCGCTGTCTCGTGCCACGATCGCGATACGGACCTCGATCGGGATCTGATCCTCGGCCAGACCGTACGGCCCCTTCCCGTCCCAGCGCTCGTAGGCATGACGGAGGGCGTCGATCACCTGATCGGAGAGACCGAGCCGACCGGCCAGCATCGCTCCCACCTCACAGTGGGCGGCGAGACCCTTCGTATCCGCACCGGCGGCGGCGAGTGCGGCCGCCACCAGCCGGGCCCGGCGGAGAGGGCGGTGACCGAGCCCTACGTTCCCCACCATGGCGCGGAGTGTCTCAACGCTCCCCCCCATGTGCGACGGTGCGAAGCCCGCCATGAAGGAGAGCTCGTCGTCTCCGGCCATGCGTGCGGTATCCGCCGCGTCCGATGTGCAGCCGAGGAACCGGATCAGGGCGACCTGCTGCACATGCCGCAACCGGGTCGAGTCGGCACCCATCTCCCGGGCCAGGGACATGGCGAGGAGACTGGTGCTCAGCCCGTGACCCATCGGCTGTCCGGTGCCGAGGTCGGTGGCGAGCGAGACCGACGCGAGCAGCTCCACCACACCGAGCTTCACTGCGGCCTGGGCCATGGGCCGACCCTAGCGGCCGGCCACTCTGGTCTTCGGGGGTCAGCCCTGTTCGAAGACAGGCATGGGGTGCTCGGGACGGGTGGCCGTATTCGAGGCGCCGGTCGAGGAGGACAGAGCCCCGAACCACACCCCGGTCATGACCAGGATGGCGCCGACCGCCCCGTTCGGGGTGATCGGCTCGTTGGAGAGCCACACGTCGAGCAGCATCGTCACCACCGGGAACAGGACGAACATGTAGGAGGTGGCCGAGGCGGACCATCGACGCACCACCAACATGAGCAGGACGAACAACCCGACCGAGCCCAAGGTCACCAGATAGACCAGTGACCAGACCACCTCGGGCTGGCGAGGCAGCACCCATGACTCCCCGGTCAGAGCCGACAGGGCGAACAGGGCCCCGGCCCCGGTCAGCATGCCCACCGCATTGGTCACCGCGGGGTGGTTGCCCGCCACCTTCTTGGTGACGATGACCCCTTGCCCGGCACAGAGAGCGGCGCCGATCATCGCCACCAATGCGGACAGGGGCAGCTCCACCTCCGATGAGGCGACCACCATCGAAACGATCCCGGCCATGGCCAGGAGCGATCCGGACAGGGCCCGTCTTGTCAATCGCTCCAAACCCTGGGCTGCGGCGAGCAGGATCGTGACCAGGGGAACCAGAGCCAGGACCACGGTGGCCACGCCGGCAGTGACCGAGAGCAGCGCCCAGTACATCAGGGCGTAGAAGGCGGCGAAGCCGAGCAGGCCGTAGAGGAGGGTCAAGGCGAGCTGGCGGTGGCGCGGCCAGGGGAGCCGGAGGACCAGGGTGATGATCACAAAGAGTGTCGCGGCCAGGGTGAATCGGAGACCCGCTCCGAAGAAGGGATCCAACTCGCGGTTGCTGAACCGCACCGCGATGAAGTTCGCCCCACCCAAGGTCACCGCCGCGGCGAAGGTGGTCCCCACCAGCCCGCCCGGTCGAGTCGTCGTGCTCATCGCGATGCTCCTCTCGTTGAACACACCGACCATGCCCGGCGAGCCGGGTGCTCGCATCGGGCGAACACCCCATTTTGAGTGGATTGGCGCGACCCCCGGGTCGCTTGACCTGCCCATGGCCCGGCGGTAGGTTCGGAATTCCGGCAGGGATTGCCGGCCAAGCGGTTGCGGTCAAGGGTCTGGAGAAGTCGATGGGTGAGAAGCAACGAATCAGCTATGTGCCACTCGAGGACATGACCCCCGAGATGCGGGTCGAGATGGAGCGTTGTGCCCGCGAGGGCACGCCTCGACCGGAAAGCTCGGCGGTCCGAGCCCATGTCCCCGCCGCCTTCTGGTTCTTCGCCAACAGCTGGCGCGACCTGTTCCGGGAGGGGATCCTCGACCACGACATCAAGGAGCTGTGTCGGGTCTACGTCTCCCGGTCGGTCAAGTGCGAGTACTGCGGCAACCAGCGATCGGAGAAGGCGAAGACCCTCGGCGTTTTCGAGGGCCAGTACGACGATCTGCTGAACTTCGAGAGCTCTTCGGTATACGACGAGAGGCAGAAGGCCGCGCTGGCCTACGCCGAGGCGATCGCCTGGCACCTGGACACCGACGACCTCTTCTGGGAGCGGATGAATCGGCACTTCACCGAGCCCGAGCTGGTCGAGCTGGGTTGCTTCATCGGGCTCACTCTGGGCCAGCAGAGCTGGCTCCGCATGCTCAACATCGAGCATCACGAGGTCATGGACCAGGGCGCCGCCGCCATGGCCCCCGGTTTCGAGACCGCCGACGACCTGGCCAAGAGCAAGGCAGCGGAGGGCTACTGGGCCAA